>CANRWP010000011.1 GCA_947643595.1 uncultured bacterium
AGATATTGAATTTTCAAGGTGCATAGCTAAAATCTATGTGCGAAGTTTGAGTTATAATCTAAAACATCAAACAGCAGAAAATTTGTAAAAATATCTGCGAAACATAAGAAGGAGGTAACTTAGTATGAAGAAAAAAATCGTAGCAGGCTTATTGACCGCGGTGATGTTGTGTGCGGCAGGATGCGGTAACGGGGGGGTAACGGTTGAAGAACCTGCAGCTGAGACGGCAGTGCCTGCTGAGGAGGCAGCGGAGCCGGAAGCGGAAGCGCCGGCAGAGGACGCGGCTGAGAGCGAGAACGCAGGTTCCGGGATGGTTGTTGCGTTCTCACAGATGGAAATGAACAATGCGTGGCGTGTGGCGGAGACAGGCTCCATCCAGGACGAAGCGGAAAAAAGAGGCGTCGAGCTGATCTATACGGACGCGGGCGGAGATACGGCAAAACAGGTGTCAGATGTGGAGGATATTGTAAACCAGAAGCCCGACGTGATCATGATGGCTCCGAGAGAGTATGAAGGTATGGCTCCGGCGTTGGAAGCGGCGAAGGCAGCGGGCATCCCGGTTCTTCTGCTTGACCGCGAGACAGCAGGCGTGGCAGGCGAAGATTATCTGGCATTTGTAGGCGCCGACTTCTACTGGGAAGGTCAGGAATGCGCAAAGAAACTGGTAGAGAGATTTGGTACGGATGAAGAAGTGAATGTGGTGCAGATCACCGGTACACCAGGTTCCTCCGTGGCAATTGACCGTCAGAAAGGTTTTGAAGAAGAACTTGCGAAGTACGATAATTTCAATATCATTGCGACGCAGAACGGCGAGTTTACCCGCTCTATCGCACAGGATGCAATGGCGAACATCATTCAGGCAAACGGCGACAAGATCAACGCGGTATACGGACATGACGACGAGTGCGCAATCGGCGCGATTCAGGCGCTCAAGGCGGCAGGCATGAAGCCCGGCGAGGATGTTGCGGTAGTCGGCATCGGCGGATTTAAAGACGCCTGCGTCTGCATCCAGAACGGCGAGATGGACGGCACTGTGCTGTGCAGTCCCTGGTTCGGACCTACTGTGTTTGATCTTTGTGAGAAGATCGTGGCAGGCGAGGAGATTGATACATTCATCGTAAATCCTGGTTATATGATCGATTCTTCCAATGTTGACGAATACATTCCGGATGCGTTCTAAAAATGAAATAAAATGACGGAAAAGAGAAGTGAAAGCTTCTCTTTTCGCCATAAGGCAGTCCGTTAAGGCGGGGACGTTGGTTGATAAAAGGCAGGAGTAATTTTATGGGAAACGAATATATTCTCGAGATGAGAGGGATCAGTAAGTCCTTTTCTTCTGTGAAAGTGCTGCATGAGGTTGATTTCCGTATTAAAAAGGGGGAAGTGCACGCCCTGATGGGGGAAAACGGGGCGGGGAAATCTACTCTGATCAAGATTTTGACCGGCATATACAGCAGGGACGGCGGTACAGTCTTATTTGACGGGAAAGAGATAAGACTTTCCGACGCGTTGGAAGCGCAGAAAGTAGGAATCAGTACGATCTATCAGGAGATCTCGTTGGTAGGGCAGCTCAGCGTTGCTGAAAATATTTATATCGGAAGAGAAATCAAAAAACATGGCATCATTGATTGGAGAGCAATAAATCAAAAGAGTAAGGAATTGCTGACAAGTCTTGGGATGGACATTGATGTCACAAAAACATTGAACAGTTACGGGACAGCTATCCAACAGATGGTAGCCATCGCGCGCTCCATTTTGATTGACGCCAGGCTGGTGATCATGGACGAGGCGACCTCCTCTCTGGACGACGACGAAGTGAAAGTCCTGTTTAGTATTATCAGAAAACTGAAAGCACAGGGTATTGCGGTTTTATTTATTTCCCATCGCCTGTCGGAGATTTTTGAAATTGCCGACAGCCTGACAGTTCTGAAAGACGGTCATTTGGTGGGAGAGTACCGGACGGCGGATCTGACCAGAAAAGAACTGGTGGCAAAGATGGTCGGACATGATGCAGAGAGTATTGTTGAGACAGAGAGGACGTACCGTGAAGTCAGCGGCGATGAATATCTGAAAGTAACGGGTATTCAGAGCGGCATCAAACTGCGGGGGATAGACCTGACAATCCGCAGAGGAGAGATCGTAGGTCTGGCCGGGCTTCTCGGCGCGGGGCGGACGGAACTTGCAAGAATCATCTTCGGCATCGACAGAAAGGACAAAGGCGAAATTTGGATCGACGGAAAACCGGTGGAATTTAAGCTGCCCGCCCATGCGATCGGACGTGGGCTCGCCTTCTGTTCCGAGGACCGTAAGGTAGAGGGCATTATACCGAATCTCACGATCGCCGAAAATATCAACATCGCCAATATGAAAAAAGTCAGCCGCTTCGGTGTGATCCGGAAAGAGGATCAGAACGCCGTCGCGGAAGAATACATTGAAAAGATACGGATCAAGACGACGGGAACAGAGCAAAAGATCAAAAATCTTTCCGGCGGAAACCAGCAGAAGGTAATTTTGGCAAGGTGGCTCAGCATGAAACCAAATTTTATTATTCTGGATGAGCCCACGCGGGGAATTGACGTCGGCGCGAAGAAAGAGATAGAAGATCTGATCAAAGAAATTTCGGGACAAGGAATCAGCATTCTCCTGATCTCTTCTGAATTTGAAGAATTGATCCGTAACTGCGACCGGGTGGAAGTTTTGCGCGACGGGAGAAATGCCGGCAGCCTGAAAGGGGAGGAGATCACGGAGAACAATATCATGAGCCTGATCGCCAACGGAAAAGTAGATGAGGGAGGTGGGATAAGTGCGTAAAGAACAGATTGGAGATATCAGCAGAAAGTACGGAGCGCTTATTGTGCTGGTGCTGTTAATTGTTATCAATGCGGTTATCACACCGAACTTTTTACATATCAATACCATGTGGAATATTTTAATACAGGCATTTTCCGTGATCGTTATTTCGATGGGAATGACAATGGTCATCGCGACAGGCGGCATCGATATTTCGGTGGGCTCCACAATGGCGCTTGCTTCGATTATTTTTGCAAAGCTTTTGATAGATTATCAGATGAATTTTGTGGTATCGCTGTTCGCGGCGCTTTTTGCTTCCTGTATTTTCGGGGCGTTTAACGGAATTCTTATCGGCGTATTTGATTTTCAGCCGATCGTAGCGAGTTTGATATTAATGATTTCCGGCAGGGGCATTGCGCAGCAGTTCAATAACGGCGTAGTGATCTCTTTTTACGGTAATAAATTTTCCGATATAGGGACTTACCGGATCGGCAGCGTTGTTCCGATTCAGGTGGTATTTATCGTACTGGTGGTGCTTGTGGCGGCTTTTTTGGTAAAGAAGACAAATTTTGGCCTTTATGTGCAGGCGATCGGTGACAACAAAGTGGCGTCGAAGCTTATGGGTCTCAGGACGGCACTTATCCTGATCGGAACGTATGTGCTCTGCGCGTTTTTGGCGGGTTTGGCGTCGGTGTTTGAGACGTTACGGATGTGTTCGGCGGATCCGAACAATATCGGGCTTAATGTGGAACTGGATTGTATTGCGGCGGTGGCCATCGGCGGGACGTCCATGAGCGGCGGCCGCGCGGTCATCTGGGGGACGTTGGTAGGCGCGCTTGTCATGCAGCTGATTACGACAATGATGAACATGAACAATATTTTCTATGCGTATGCGCTGGTTATCAAATCGCTCATCATTATCATCGCATTATATCTGCAAAAAGAAAAAGAGGCATAGGGGGATAGGATATATGAATGTGTTAAAAAGCAAAGTGAAGATCAGCGGTTCATGGATCGCTATATTTGTATTGATCCTCGTGCCCTCCATTGTTTATGGCGACAAATTTTTCAGTGCCGTCAACGCGTTCAATGTACTGAGACAGATGAGTATGATAGGCTTGATTTCCATCGGTATGACCTGTGTGATACTGACGGCGGGGATAGATCTCTCGGTGGGGGCGACGGTTGCGCTGGCCGCCGTTATGTCCGCGGGGCTGACTGAGAAAAGCGTGTTTCTGGCGATTTTTCTCCCGGTTCTGTCGGGGGTCTTTATAGGAGCGGTGAATGGATTTGTGATCGCTAAGCTGAAGATCGTGCCGTTCATCGCGACGCTGGCGGTGCAGATGGCGGTGAGGGGAATCGCCTACATCATGACGGATATACAGTCTATCCCGGTGGCGAAGAGCGCGGCGGGCTTTGCGGTTCTCGGGAGGGGATATTTCTACGGCGTACCGATCCCTGTGATCATTCTGGCGGTTGTGCTGCTCGTCATGAGCTTTGTGTGCAGAAGAACGCCCTTTGGGAGAAGTCTGTACGCAATCGGCGGAAATGAGGACGCCGCTAAGATGATGGGGATCAAAGTGACGAGGAACAAGGCGCTGGCTTATGTTCTGACGGGGGGCCTCTCCGCGCTGGCGGGCGTGATCCTCTGTTCCAGGCTGGGGGCGGGACAGCCGTTGTCCGGCACGGGCTGGGAGATGGATGCCGTGGCGGCGGTGGCGATCGGCGGAACGCTCTTATCCGGCGGTGTCGGGGGCGTGGAGAAGACATTGTCCGGCGTATTGATCACGGCGCTGATTGGCAATATCATCAACCTGCAGGGAAATGTCAACACATATGTGCAGCAGATCATTATGGGCGCGATCGTGTTGGTAGTAATTATTATACAGAGAAGAACACAGAGGAAAGAGGGATGAGGACAGTATGCAGAAGAGAACATTAAAAATTCCGGTGAGAGAGATGACAAAAGAGATAATGGAGGCGATGGAGGAGGAGGGGCTGATCGTGAGACTGGCACCGCACCATCACGACATCGAGACGCCCTGCGGCAACACCTGGTTTGAGGCTCTGTACGAGGGCGCGGAGGGGTACGGCCCCCACAAGATCATTGCCCTGACGGTGAACAGGGAGAATTTTCCGGGGTTCGGCACCCATCCGGATCAGGAGGAGTTCTGGCTGATCGGCGATAACGCGGCAAAATCGATGTACATTCTTGTGGCGCGGATGGAGCTCTCGGCATTTCAGAGGAAAGTGCGGGAGGAAGCGCTGACGGCGGATGACTTTTATCTGCTGAGAGCAAAATACAACGATCCGGAGGTCAGTTTCTTCGTGATGAAAAAAGGGATTCCGCACGGGGAGGGGATATTTGACACGGAAGGCGTCTGCCCTTCGTTCTATGTCACGGAGAGCAGGGATCTGCCCCTTGATCTGTGCGATATGGGAAACTATGAGATCGAACCCATAGGAGGGTGACTATGAAATATTGTTGTTCTCCCGGTATTCGCTGGGGGTCATACCGCACACTTTTCGGAACGTGGTGCAGAAACCGCTCTCGGAGGAGAAGCCGCTGCTGAAGCAGATCTCCTTGATGGAGTAGGCGGTACTCTTCAAATAGAACTTGGCTATATTGACCCTACTTAAAATGATATATTCGTGGGGCGTATAGCCGGTTTCTTTTTTGAAGAGCCGTGTGAAATAAAACGGACTTAAGCCCGCCCTGCCGGAGAGGTCTTCCAACGTCAGCTGTTCGCGGATATTGTCGTTGATGTAGGAAATGATATCTTCGGTTATGGAACGGGGATTTTCCTCTTTCAGGGTTTTGCTGCTGCACAGGACAAGATCCGTCAGGATCTTTACGATATAGTAGGAGCACAGTGCATCGTTTACGGTGGAGCCGGTGCTGATCATCAGGAGCAGGCGGTTCAGGTCTTTCTCGAATGTGATCAGATCCCGCACGGAGCAGACTGGCCCGGAGTTGCCGAAGATCATCTCGGCGTATTCTCTGCTGGTGGAACCGTCAAAGTGGATCCAGAGGAGTTCACTGTCCTTTACGGTGCCGTAAATGTGCGGTTTATAGCAATCTATAAGAACGACATCCTCTTTCCGGAAGGTATACTTTTTTCCGTCAACTTTCAGATAGCCTTCCCCCTTTTTGGCATAGATCAGGAGAAAGCTGTTGTAGTTGTTTCTCTGTACGAGGTATTCCTTTGTGCAGAAGTAGTGGCCTACGCACAGAGGATAAAAAAAGGTCTGCTTTGCAGTTTCGCCGGAGGTGTAGAAGTACACGGCGGATTTTTCGGTACAGCCGATATCTATGGGGCGCATGAGAATCCGTTCCTTTCCTGTGGAAAAATTTATGGCAATCGTTTGATCTCAGTATAGGAGAATGGAATTTTGATGTCAAGAAAAAGAGCAATTTTTTGAAATGAACGGGCAAGAGACGGTAATGATTTTTGGGAGAGGAATGCTAGAATAATTTAAAAAAGTATATAGGACAAGGAGGCTTACATGAAGGCAGTGGAAATGGAGACGGTGAGAGTATGGGAAGAGAAGGTGACGATTCCGACGTACAGAGTCGGAAAGCCCAATAAAAATCCGATGTTTTTGGAAAAAAGGGTGTATCAGGGCAGCAGCGGGAAAGTATATCCGTATCCTGTGATTGAAAAAATATACGACGAAAAAGTGGATCAGGAGTATCAGGCGGTCTACCTGGAGAATGAGTATCTGAAGATCATGATCCTGCCGGAGCTGGGAGGAAGGGT
Organism: uncultured bacterium; assembly: GCA_947643595.1. Lineage (GTDB taxonomy): Bacteria > Bacillota > Clostridia > Lachnospirales > Lachnospiraceae > 1XD8-76. Next base: position 6,552 of record CANRWP010000011.1, read on the forward strand.
CCAGAGAGCTTACGATAAGACGAACGGATATGATTTTGTATACTATAACCATGTGATCAAACCGGCGTTAGTAGGGCTGCTGGGCCCCTGGATCAGCGGCGGCATCGAGTTCAACTGGCCCCAGCACCACAGACCCACGACCTACATGCCGGTGGACTATATGCTGACGGAAAATGAGGACGGCTCCAGGTCCGTGCTGGTGAACGATACGGACCGAATGTACGGGACAAAGGGGATCGCAAAGTTTACGCTGTATCCGGGGAAAGCTTATCTGGAGATCACAGGGCAGCTCTACAACAGGACCAACATGCCGCAGACATTCCTCTGGTGGGCAAATCCGGCGGTACCGGTCAACGACTACACAAAGTCCGTCTTTCCGCCGGATGTGCATGCGGTGATGGACCATGGCAAGCGGGATGTGTCCAGATTCCCGATTGCCACAGGGGTCTACTATAAACATGACTACAGCGAGGGCGTGGATATTTCCCGCTACAAAAATCTGCCGGTGCCCACCTCCTACATGGCGGAGAAATCTGATTTCAACTTTGTGGGCGGCTATGATTACCATGTCGGAGCCGGCGTCCTCCATGTGGCGGATCACCATATCTCTCCGGGCAAGAAACAGTGGACCTGGGGCTGCGGGGATTTCGGGAAGTGCTGGGACAAAAACCTGACCGACGAGGACGGTCCCTACATTGAGCTGATGACGGGGGTATTTACCGACAACCAGCCGGATTTCACCTGGTTAAAGCCCTTTGAGGAGAAGGTGTTCAAACAGTATTTCATGCCCTACAAGGCTGTGGGGGACGTGAAAAACGCAACCATCGACGCGGCGGTAAACTTTACGGTTTCGGGGAAGGAGGCGGAGATCATTGTCTATGCGACTTCCCCGCGGAAAGAGGCGGAGATACTGGTCTCCCGCGGCAAGGAGACGATTTTCCGGGAGAGTGCTGACCTTGATCCGGTACGTGTATACCAAAAGACGGTGGAGCTGGACGGCGGCAGGGAGCAGGAATACACCCTGACCGTGCGAAGCGGGGAGGGGAGGGAGTTAGTCTCTTTTACGCCTCTGGAACCGGAGATCCCCGAGCTGCCGAAACCGGCGGAGGCGGCGCCGCTGCCGGAGGATATCGCCACGGTGGAGGAATTATACCTGACAGGGCAGCATATCGAACAGTACCGGCATGCCACGTATCTGCCGGATCCCTATTATCTGGAAGGGTTAAAAAGAGACCCGGGCGATATCAGAGTAAATACCGCTTACGGTTCCCTTCTGCTCTCGAGGGGGCTGTTCGGGGAAAGTGAGACTTATTTCCGCAGAGCCGTGAAACGCGCCACATGGAAAAACCCTAATCCCTATGACAGCGAAGCCTACTATAAGCTGGGGCTTTCCCTGTTTTATCAGCAAAAATATGAAAAGGCCTACGATGCTTTCTATAAGGCGACCTGGAGCAGTGAGCAGCAGGAGATGAGTTTTTACTATCTGGCTGCCATCGCCTGCGGCGGGGGAGCGTACGAGGAAGCGCTGTATCTGATCGACAGAGGACTTGTGAAAAACTGGCACAATGTGAAAGCCAGAGGCATAAAGGCGGCAATTTTGAGAAAGATGGGCAGAGAGGAGGAGGCGAAGCGCTGGATAGAGGAGAGCCTGAAAATCGATCCATTCGATTATGTGAGCAGATGGGAGAAACTTTCCTGGCTCCGGGGGGAGACACGGGATGCGGAGAGCCGGACGCTCGCCTTGTGTATGCGGGACAGTGCGGAGGCTTATCTGAGACTGGCAAAGGACTATGCGGAGTGCGGATTTTACCCGGAGGCCGGGAAAGTTCTTGCAGCCTGTCCTTCGAAAGCGGCGCTGAATGAATATTACAAAGGCTATTACATGAGAAAGTCGGGGAAGACGGCGGAGGAAGTGAAAGAACAGTACCTGCTGGCGGAGAGACAGGATTCCTATTGCTGTTTCCCGAATACGCCGGAGGATATCGCGGTGCTGACGGACTGTGCGGAAACGCTGCCCGAAGCCTCCTATGCCCGGTATTATCTGGGCAATCTGTACTACGATAAGAGACAGTATGAAAAAGCGGCGGACTGCTGGGAGAAGAGCGTGAAGGCAGACGACAGTTTCCCGACGGCATTCCGGAATCTCTCTTTGGCGTATTACAACCATCTGAACAGGAAGGCGGAAGCGAAAGAGGTTATGGAGAAAGCCTTCGGATTAGATACGACGGATGCCAGAGTGTTCTTCGAGCTGGATCAGCTCTACAAGAAGTTTAAAGTGCCGGCGAAGGAGAGGCTGGCGAATTATGAGAAATACCTGGAGACGGCCCTTGAGCGGGACGATGCCTTTATCGAGTATGTGACGCTGCAAAACCTGACCGGAAATTATGGGAAGGCTTATGAACTGCTGCTCTCCAGAAAACTTCATCCGTGGGAAGGCGGGGAAGGAAAGGCGGCGGCACAGTATATTGCGGCCCTCACAGAGCTGGCGAAGGAGAAGATGCGGGAGGGCGACTGCAGGACGGCAAAGAGATTGCTGTCGGAAGCGCTCGTATACCCGGAAAACCTGGGGGAGGGAAAGATCGAAGGCAGCAAGGACAACAATATCTACTACTATCTCGGGCTTGCGGAGGAAGCGCTCGGTGAAAAGACGACGGCGAGAGAGCATTTCCTGCGGGCGAGCGTGGGCTCGGATGCGGTGGCGGGTATGATGTACTATAACGACCAGCCGGCGGATATGCTGCTGTATCAGGGGTTGTCCCGCTATAAGCTTGACGACCTGAAGGGCGGAAACAGGATGATGTATAAGCTGATCGACTTTGGAGAACAGCATCTGAGAGATCAGGTGAAGATCGAATATTTCGCGGTTTCCCTGCCGGATCTGATGATTTACGAGGAGGATTTCACTCTGAAAAACAGGGCGCATTGCAATTATGTGATGGGGCTTGGAAATCTGGGACTGGGAAAGAAAAAAGAGGCGGCGGCATTCTTTGAGGAGACGCTGCGGATCGATCCGTTCCATCTGAACTGCAGGATTCTGCTGGGGGAGATCAGGGCGGAGTAGGAATACGACGAGATCTGCCTGAAGCCAAGAAAAGCCGGTTTGCCGGGGATGACGATCGAGTGGGGTACGTTCCATGTTATTTTCTAAATTTTCTTGTAAAAGGAAGAATTAGTGAGTATACTGTGTATAGGCAAACAAATTTAAAATATACTGCAGGAGGTATAAAATCTTATGAACGTATCAGGGTTATTGGAGGGAAAAACAGCGATCGTCACAGGCGGAACCAGAGGAATCGGCTATGAGATCGTGAAAAAATTTGCGGCGGCAGGGGCGAAAGTGGCTCTGTTCGGCTCAAGACAGGAGACGGTGGACAAGGCGCTGGCCAAACTGAAAGAGGAGATGCCGGAGGCGGAAGTGATGGGGCTTTATCCGGCGCTGGATAAATATGACGAGGTGGAGATGGCGATAAGCACGGTGAAGGAAGCTTTCGGACGCATTGATATCCTTGCGAACAATGCGGGCATTTCCGCCAGAGAGTCCATCTATGACTACAAGCCGGAAGATTTTGAGAAGATCATGAGACTCAACGTGAACGCAGTGTTCTTCTGCACGAAGGCGGTGGCGCCGATCATGAAGGAACAGGGCGGCGGTTCCGTCATCAACACCAGCTCGATGGTGAGCATCTACGGACAGGCGGCAGGCTGCGGCTACCCGGCATCCAAATTTGCGGTGAACGGACTGACAAAATCTCTGGCGAGAGAGCTCGGCAAAGACAATATCCGTGTCAACGCGGTAGCTCCCGGTGTGACAAAGACCGATATGGTGGCTGCGCTTCCGGAGGAGATGGTGAAGAGAATTTCCGCGGGAATCCCCCTCGGCAGGCCGGGTGAGCCGGAGGAAGTGGCTGACGCGGTGCTGTTCCTTGCGAGCGACATGGCGAGCTACGTGACCGGGGAGATCCTCTCCGTGGACGGAGCGACGCAGGTGTAAAATTTTTGACAATGCAGAGGTCGGGCGGAGCGAAAGTCCGGCCTCTGAACTTTTTGCAGCAAATTAAAAAAACTCTTGCAAGAATGCCGGGGCGGTGTTATCATACTAACTACACAGCAAACGGAATATTATGTTCCGTCAAATCTTTATCCAATTATTTATATCTGTTTATCTGCAATATTTATTTTTAAAAATCCTGATTTCACAGAGTAATTGTTCTTGATTGTCTTTTATGCGGCAGACAGGGCTTGCATTTGTGCGCACAAAATGCGGACTTCCCTGCGAGAGGCTGTGCGCAGAAAGAGAGAAGAAAATGAAAAGAGAATTTGTGACAGTACTTATTTTGCTGATGTTTTTCGGGCTGAGCGGGCGAAGGGTACAGGCGTCGGCGGAACCGGGGGAGAGTCTGACCAAAAAGATCTTGTTAGATTCGGAGAGCACCACGCAGATTCCCCGGTACATCAGAGAGGATGGGGTCACTTACAGGCTGGATGAGTCCTCCATTGAGGTGGAGGAGATCGGGAGAAGCAGTTCGGAGGGCGCCAGGGTAGTGACGAAGAGCTGGAAAGTGGAGAATCTGCCGGACAACGATCTGGAGAGGATCGAAAAGACAAAGGCGGAAGAGGGGATTTCCTGGGAACTGCTCTGTGTTGTCTACGAGGTGACAAAAGAGGACGAGGACGGGATTCCCCTGGAGTACAGCGCGCTCTGCGAGTACGGTGGTCTGGAAAAGTATGGCACCTCCTACCCTTCGAAATGGCAGGCGGTGTGCCGGTATGATATGTATTCGCTCATGGAGATGCCGCAGCTTCTGACGGAGCAGCAGGAGTATGCCTATACGGATACCCTGCGGGAAGGCGGCGGAGCGGGGATGACATACGACGACAGACATGGACAAACGCCGGAGGAAGCCGGGGCGGAGGAAGCCCCTCTGCCTGAGCCGAAGATAAAGAGATATGCATGGAAAAAAATCACGCCCGGAGCGGGAGAAAAAGAGGAAGAGTTTCCCGATTTTCCCTATGCGCTCGTTGCGGTGATCGTGGGAGCGGGGCTTACTCTGCCGTTTATTATCTGGATATTCCTGCTGACGGCGCCGCTTTTTGCGAGAAAGGATAACCGAAAGTATCGCTGTATCGGAAGGATCCGCCTGAGGAAGGAGGAGGATCTCACGGCATATCTGACAGAGCGTCTTGCCGCCAGGGCGGACCTCCCTGTCTTTAAGATAAGACTGCGAAGGGGGATAAGGGAGAAACTGAAGGCGGGAGTTTTGCAGATCCACTGTCCGGATGGCAGGAGGATCACAGCAATAGCCGGGAGAGAAGTCAGATTCACATGGGAGAGGGAGTAAAATATGAGAAGAAAAACAGGAAAAAGAATAGGATGCTTTATATTGTGTATGATGCTTGGCCTCGGGGGTATTTCCGTTGACCTCCGCGCGGCGGCGGTATCCGGGAACGATCCGCAGGAAACGGAAATTTCTGAGATCGAGCCGGAGGAGCAAACAGAGGAGGAAGCGGCGGCGATCTCCGGAAATGATCCGCAGGAGGGCGTCCCGACGGAGCAGTATCATTTTGTGGAGGAAGACCGCAGGACGGTAGAAAAATGGCTGGAAACTTACTGCGCGGACGGATTTGAGGATCTTTTGACATACGACGAACGCTGGTGGAATAGTCTGTATGACTATGAGCGGGAATACGCGGAGTTTTTGCTGGGACTTATCGTGGAGATACCGGGGGACGTCTACGATGAGCAGGAACTCTCCGAGTGCATCGGGATTCTGGAGAGCGGCGTGAAGGCCGAGGACTTCTTTCGGGGAACGATCTTTCAGGGATTGACGCTGGAAGATCTGAAAAAGCTGCAGGAAACAGGCGGCATATTGGAGGAAATGCAGGAAAGGCAGGGAGAAACTGCGGCCGGAAGAAGGAAGGCCGCATCCCGCGCCATGCAGGATGGGGAGCAGGTGGCGAGAGTGCAGGTGACGCCGACGGGGTACTCCGGCAGGGGACACGGAACGATCTACAGGATCACGCTGGGGGGAGTTCCTGCTCTGTGCATCAGTTTCGGGAAATCCTGCCGCAATTCCTTTTTGTATCACGCGGAACCGGGCACCTATCAGAAAAAAGTCGGCCACATGGCTTATTTTGCGAGTCATGCCAGTGTGACCGGGGCGACTTATGTGGCCTGTCAGATCGCGGCATGGATCTTTATGGAGGATGAGAATCTAAACGAGACGAACGTAAAGAGTCGGGCGCAGGCCATGTTAAATATTTCCTCGGAGGAATCCATGGAGAAGATGCTGACATATGTCTGGAGTTTTTATTCTTCCGCGAGAACTTACAGCGCAGCCTACTATGAATACCACTCCGACAATCCGGCGGCACAGATTCTGATCGTATATAAGGAGGCGGCTTCGGATATCTACACGGCGCCTGTAAAACCGGTGGAGCCGGAGATACCTGAGATACCGGATGTGCCGGACATCGAGACGATAACCGGAAGCGCCCGGGCGAGTTACACGGTCGAGGTGCGCAAAAGCGACTGGCAGACCGGAGTCGGGCTCGCAGGCTGCGAGGTGGAACTGTTTGAGAACGGGGAATACCTGACAACGGTCACGACCGATGAGAACGGCAGGGCGGAGTATTCCGTGGAAAAATCGGCGGAGTTTTCCGCCGTCTACGATGGCGTGACTGTGACGAAGGAGGAGGCCGAGGCATCCCTGAGGGAGCAGGAGGAAGCGTTTCAAAAGACAAGCTATACTTACAGCAGCGCTGAAGTGACGGCTCCCCGGGGCTATGTGTGGGAGGCAAACGAAAAAAGCGCGGATGTGGAGGGAGATGAATGGGCACTTCTCGAGCTGACCAACGAGAGGACGCTGGGGGCTGTGGAGCTCATAAAGTATGACATGGAAAGCGAGTCCGCCGGGACACAGGGGGACGCGACGCTGGATGGGGCAAAGTACGGCATCTACGCGGCGGAGGATATCCGCCATCAGGATAAAAAGACAGGTATCCTCTACCGGAAAGATGAGCTGGTTCAGACGGCGGTGGTGGGAAAGACGCCGGGAAGAGACAAAGACGGCTATCTTCTCAATACGGACGGGAGCAGACATATTGCCAATCCGGGAGGAGAGATCGCCTATAAGGATACGCCGGGGAAAACGCTGTTCGGAGATCTGGAGCTGGGAAGCTATTATATCAGAGAGATAGAAGCCTCCGAAGGATATATGCTGGACGAGGCGGTCTACCCTGTGACATTTACCTACAAATGGCAGATGGTAAAGGTGGAAAATCGGAATGAGAGGGCTGGGGAGGCAGATAACGGGCTTACGGTGGACGATAACAGCTCGTCAAAGGCGGTCTGCTCCGGGGACTATGCGATAAAACAGGGGATTCAGTTTGTCAAGACTTCGGACAACACGTACCAGACGGAGTTAAAACCCATCCAGGGGGCCGGATTTTCGGTCTATCTGATCAGTGAACTGTCCGGTGTGAAGGACGGCAGTATTGCTCCTGTGGGAGAAAACTGGACGGCGGATGATGTGATGACCTTCTATGACTATGATTTTACCGGGGAAAAGAGGGCATCGCTGTACAAGCGCACCGGTCACGAGGAGTGGACCGAGGGAGACAGACTCTGGCTGGAGGCCGGGGAAAAGCCGAACGAATATTATGTGAAAGAGATGTTTACGGACGGGGATGGGAGGGTCATCACGCCGGAGCTGCCCTTTGGCACCTATGTGATCGCGGAGACGACCACACCGGAGCACCATGCCTGCGCGAAACCTTTTATCGTCTATGTTACGGGAGATGGAGGTGTATTATACACAGATGGGACAAAGCAGAAAATAGAAAAGAGCTATACCGTGCAGGAGGGCATCCGCTACGGCGACCACAAAAATACGAAGGAGAGGGAGGGAAGGATACTGCAGAAGCAGCGCATCATCAACAACAGGATCACAAAAGCGTATCTGCGCGTTTTAAAGACGGACGAGGAATTTACGATCGTGCCGGGCGCCTATGTGGAGGCGGGGGAGTTTGTCAGGGGAACCGTGCTCAAGGAGGGGGCGGAGTACCGGCTGAAATGCATCACACTGCCCCTCAGCAGGGAGAGTCTGATCGCCCTGAACTGGAAATTCGATGGGGACGGTTACATGAGCTATTATGATCCGGGCGCAAAGACGCTGACCGGGACGGCGGAGCGTCCTTTTCGGACCGGTTTTTTAAAGAAGGACGGAAAGATACAGGATTGCTATATCACGCTGCCTCAGGAAGTGCCGATAGGAACCTATGAGCTGGAGGAAGTGACAGCTCCGGAGGGCTATGTGCTGAACGGAAAGGAACAGTTTGTCCTGGATGACAGCAGCGAGGGTGTGAACAGGTATGAGATCGTTGACACGCCCTTTCCGAGAGTGATTTTTACGATCAACAACGGGGCAGTCTATCCGGACGGGCAGATGGGCACCAACAAATATGCGCTGACAGATGAGTACGGTAATCTGACGGTGACCGTTCTGCAGGAAAATCAGGAACAGAAGGGGATCGTCGAGATCACGAAACACGGCGAGAAACTCTCGGGGGTGCACGAGGATGAGGAGACGCTTTCGGATAAGTTGAGAGGGGAACCTTTCCGGGAAATCGGGAGAGCTGAGGAGAGTGCGCATCGGGACATGGTATTTGAGTATGAGGATGCGCCGGTGGAAAACGCGTGTTTTGAGATCATTGCGGCGGAGGATATTTACAGCCAGGAACTGCAGAGAGATCTGCTGGAACAATACCGGGCGGATAAGAAAGAGTACCTGATCCACAAAAAGGGAGATGTGGCTGCGGCGATCACCACAGATAAAAACGGCTGGGGTTACGCGCCGGATCTCTATATCGGAAAGTACAGGATCCGGGAGACGATCGCGGGAGAAGGTTTTGTGTTGAACAGGGAGGAGAAGGAGTTTGAGATAACCGGTCATGAGCAGAATGTGAATTTCGATTTTTATGCGGCGGATTACAGGAATGAGCGGCAGAAACTGGAGATATCGGTAAAGAAGCGGGACGAGGAGACAGGAGAGCCCCTTGCCGGGGCGGTGTACGGCCTGTACGCGAAGGAAGATATCGGTGAGTTCTGTCCGGCGGATACACTGATCGCCACCTGCGTCACCGGGGAGGACGGACGGGGAGTCTTTGACGAGGATCTGCCCCTGGGGGAATATTATGTGCGGGAGCTGGAAGCGCCGAGGGGATATCTCACGTTGCCCCTGGACCTTTCTGTAAACGGAAGCTACGACAGCGCGAAGGGAGGCCAGGAGACGGAAAAGCAGGAACATTGCGTGGTTTTTGAGAATAAGAAGACCCGGATATTTGTGACAAAACAGGATCTGACAGACGGCAGAGAAATAGCCGGGGCCACACTGGAAATAAAAGAGATCGAGACAGACGGAGAGGGCGGACTGAAAAAAGATGACGCCGGGAACTATCTCACAAAAACCGTTGCCTTCTGGGTATCGGGAGAGGAGGAGAAGGAGGGACACCTGATCGAAGGGTTACAGATCGGAAGAGCCTGTCTTCTGTCGGAGCGGATCGCGCCGGACGGCTATGGATATGCGGAAGATATACTGTTTAAACTGCAGCAGGAAAGAGAGGAGGAAGCTTTGACTGACACGATCGGTCTGTATGTGATGGAAGAAGGCGAATGGCGCAGAGCTGCGGAAGACACACTCAGGATGTACGATGAGCGGGAAGCGCTGAAGATCGAGAAATCGACGATCCGGATGACGCAACATGGGGATGTGTACAGGTACAGAGTGGATGAGCTCAGAAATCTCACCGGGGAAAGTCTGGAACAGTTTACCGTGACGGATCATCTGCCGGAGTCGGTCTGTCTGACGGAACTTTGGACCGGGACTTACAATGAAAGCCTGCTCTACGACACAGAGTACATGACAAACAAAAGCGCGGACTGGGTAAGTTGGGAGAGCGGTCTGTCCACGGAGGAAAATCATCATCTGATCGTGCCGGAGGATCTGAGGACGGCGGAGGAACATGTGACAAAGTTCAGACTCTGTTTTGGCACGGTGGGAGGTGATTTTAAAAAGATAAAACCGCCCACATATATGACATATGTGTCACAAGAGGCGGAGGGAGTGCTTCTCAATGAGATAGAATTGACGGCGCAGCGCAACGGAAAAAAATGGAAGGATAAAGACCGGACGGAAACGATCCTCTACCGGAACGGATTGTCCGGTTATGAGTCGGAAGGAGGCGGAAATCCGCTGTATGAGGTGGTGGATGTGCCGCAGGATACGGCGGAAGGAGGGACCTCAATCCTGCAGAGAGCGATGAACGAAGCAGGGAGAACCGGAACCGGCGGACTTGAGAGACTGGAGGATGAAGGAGTACCGATGGGAAGGTATGGCAAGGGAGGCGGCATACGGACCGGGGACGATGCGCCGTTTATGTTTTTAACATGCCTGGCCCTGACGACCGGCGCCGGAATTGTCATATGTCTGTGGCGGAAAAGAAAAAAAGAATACCGATGAGGAAAGGGATATGATATAATGAAATACAATGAGTAGAAGAAAGTAAGGAAAAAGTCCTGGAGGGAATTGTGGTGAAAAAGATAGTATTATTTCTTTTTATCGGATTGCTGTTCGGAGCGGTATTCGGGACAAAACCGGTGTATGCGCAGGGGAGCGGTGAAGTGCGCACCCTGCAAAACCCCGGAGCGGGAGACGGGAGTCCGGTAACCGGGGATGAGAATCTTATGAAAGTATATCTGGCGGTAGCGGCTGCCGCGGGTTCCGGTTTTCTGCTCCTGTATTTATCGGATCATGGCGACAGCATGACGGAGGAAGCGAAGAAAAAACGTGTCGATAAATGGACGCAGTGGGCCCAAAAAGGGGGAAAAGCCCGCCGGATGATCGCCATTGCGTTGATCTTTCTGGTATTGTTGTACTATCATGCCATCGGCAAGGAACCGGAGAAGAAAGACAAAAAGTGGAAGGAGGGGCAGAATGGCAGCGATACAGGCGTATAAATGTCCGTGCTGCGGCGGTGCCATCGCTTTTGACGGTTCGATACAGAAAATGAAGTGCCCCTACTGCGAGACGACATTTGAGATGGAGACGCTGGCGGCCTACGACAGCGAACTGAAGAGAGATCGGCCGGATGACATGAGGTGGGAGACTGCGGAAAGAAAGGAATGGGAGGATGGGGAGACTGCCGGACTGCGCTCGTATGTGTGCGGGTCCTGCGGAGGTGAGATCGCATGTGATAAGAACACGGCGGCAATATTCTGTCCGTTTTGCGGAAGTCCTGTGGTGATAATGGGGCAGTTTTCCGGAGCGCTGAAACCGGATTATGTGATTCCGTTTCAACTGGATGAGAAGGCGGCAAAAGAGGCGCTTAAAAAACATTACGAGGGAAAACATCTGCTTCCGAAGGTGTTTAAGAAGCAGAGCCATATTTCCGAGATAAAGGGTTTATATGTTCCGTTCTGGCTCTTCGACGCGGATGCGGAAGCGAGTATGCGCTACAGGGCTACCAGAGTTCGGGTTTGGAGCGACAGCAGGTACGATTACACGGAAACCAGTTTTTATGCGGTCAGCAGGGAGGGGCGCATGGGGTTTGAAAAGGTTCCCGTCGACGGTTCGACGAAGATGCCGGATGAACTGATGGAATCCATAGAGCCCTTTGATTTCTCACGGACGGTGGACTTTCAGACCGCGTATCTGGCAGGTTTTCTGACGGACAAATACGATGTGAGCGCCGAGCGGAGTGTGGAAAGGGCCAATGAACGGATCAGAAGCAGTGTCGCGAAAGCGTTTGAGGCGACGGTACAGGGCTACGCCACAGTGGCCAGGGAGGCGGACAGTATTCAGCTCCGGAACGGAAAAGTGAAATATGCTCTTTTGCCGGTGTGGCTGTTGAATACCAGGTGGAGAGGGCAGAACTACCTTTTCGTCATAAACGGTCAGACCGGAAAAACAGCGGGCGATCTTCCGCTGGATAAAGGGGCGTTTGTGAAATGGCTGTTTGGTCTGACCGGCGTGATAGGGACGGCTTTGTTTGCGGCTTCTTATCTGATCTGGCTGCTGTGAGGGGGGATGCATTATTAAAAAAGGATTATTTACCATTTGTTTTATGATACTTCTGGCAGTGAGCGCTGTTTTTCCGGCGTCTGCCGGCGGAAATCTGCCCAGGCTGGTAGATGAGGCGAACCTGCTTACTGCCGCGGAGGAAGAGACCTTGCTGGAGAAACTGGATGAGATCAGTGAAAGGCAGCAGGTGGACATCGTAGTTGTCACTGTGGACTCCTTGGGAGGGGCGTCCCCGATGGCGTTTGCGGATGATTTTTATGATTTTTATGGATATGGTTTCGGGAGTGAGAAAGACGGAATCCTTCTTCTTATTAGTATGGAGGAGAGGGACTGGTACATATCGACGGCGGGCTATGGTATAACGGCAGTGACCGACGCAGGCTGGGAGTACATAGCCGAAAGGTTTACCGAGGATCTGAGCGAGGGAGATTACGCCGGAGCTTTTACAATTTTTGCCGGGCAGTGCGACGATTTTATCACACAGGCGAGAACAGGAGAGCCTTACGATGTGGGGAATCTTCCGAAAAAGCCGTTTGGTTTTGGCCTGCATTTCGCGGTCACCTTCGGAGCAGGTTTTGTCATAGCGCTGATCGTGACGGGAGTTATGGCAGGACAGCTAAAGACAGTGGGCAGTAAACGGGCGGCAGATAACTATGTGAAGCCGGGCAGTATGCAGCTGACAAAGCGAAGTGATCTGTTCCTCTATCATCGAGTGAGCCGCCGGGCGAGACCAACCGGGAGCGGATCCCGCAGCTCGGGCGGGTCGAGTACGCACAGGTCTTCTTCCGGCAGAAGACATGGTGGCGGGGGAGGAAAATTCTAAAAGAAGAAAGAACGAAAAAGCTTCCAGGCACATAGGATAAAAAAAGTGTGTTTGGAGGCTTTTTTATGCCTTCCTGTGAAGAACGGATCTACAGCAACGATTATTTTAGCGCATTGCTTGACTTTTGGCCCCTGGAGGAGGAGATCGGCAATATAACAGAGAGATATTGTTATATGAAAATCAGCGATATTTTGGGGGCGCTGGTCATCGACAAAAGATTACTGACATCATTGTCCTATACGGATTACACCTATCGGCTTTTGCCAAAACTGTACGCACCGATGCAGAATGTGTCCTTTCCGCTGCTGAAATCGGGCATTATTCAGGTACAGCAGCCGCCCCTCAGTCTGACAGGTCGGAGTGTGATCATCGGTATAGCGGATTCCGGCATAGATTATACGCTGCCGGCTTTTCGTCGGGAGGATGGCAGCAGCCGCATTCTGGCGATCTGGGATCAGACGATACCTTATGAAAGTACATCGGGGGCGGCGGAGCAGAGTGAGAATGCGGATGAAGCGGACCGCATGAGGAGATGGAACGACGACAGGGTGGAGAAGAGGGGGACTTTGGATGTCCCTTTCGGGACGGTCTACACCCGGGCGGAAATCGATGAGGCTCTGCGGAGCGAGAATCCTTTTCTGAAAGTGCCTTCCAGAGACATGACAGGGCATGGGAGCGCCATGGCAGGCGCCGCCGGCGGAAAAGTGGGAGAGGAGATATACGGAGGCGCGGTGGATGCGGAGTACGTCATAGTAAAATGCAAACAGGCGAACAGGGATCTGCGCCGGTTTTATTTTATTGCACAGGAGGCGGAAGCCTACAGCGAGACAGATATTATGCTGGCATACCGATTTATGGACAGCTATTGTGAGCCTTTCCGGAAACCACTGGTTTATTGCCTTGGAATGGGAAGCAGTATGGGGCCTCATGACGGAACCTCCCTGTTTTCCGAATTCTTGAACGGTATGGCGCTGAAGCGGAGCCGGGCGATCGTAGTCTGCGGCGGAAACGAGGGAAATCAGGCGGGACATTTTGCCGGGGAGGGGGATCAGGATGTGGAACTGCGGACAGGCGAGGGAGTGGACGGATTCACACTGGAGATCTGGGGCAGCGTACCGGAAATTTTTTCGATCATCATACTGACGCCGGGGGGAGAGAGCACGGCGGTTCTGAGCAGTATCGTGAGCAACAGCAAGAGAATTACTTTTATTTTCGAGGAGACAGTGATCTACGCGGAGGCGGAGCTGGCGGAGCAAAGTTCAGGCAGGACGCTTATGGTGCTGCGGTTTGAGAGACCCACGCCGGGGATCTGGCGCATTAAAATGCGGAATGCCGGTATGTTTCACATGTGGCTGCCGGTGAAAAGTTTTCTCGGGGGAGAGGTCTTTTTTCTGCAGCCGGATCCGGAGATCACATTGACCGAACCGGCTTACGCACGGGAGGTCATTTCCATCTCCACCTACGAGGATGCGACAGGGGCATTCTGGGGGGAAAGCGGCAGAGGATATGCGGCTGATGGACAGATCAAACCGGATTTTGCGGCTCCGGGGGTGGATATACCGGTTCCCGGGAGAGCGCCGCTCGCACTGCCCGGGCCAGACGGCGCGGAGAATATGAATGACCTGGGGCGTTTTACGGTCACCGGCAGCAGCATGTCGGCGGCCATAACGGCGGGAGCGGTAGCACAGTTTCTGGAGTGGGCGATCGTGAGGGAGAACGATTTGTTCATTAAAGGAAGAGAGATCAAGAGTTATCTGCAGAGAGGAGCGGCGAAGGAGGCGGGAGTGGAGTACCCCGACAGGAGGTGGGGGTACGGGAAATTGAATTTGCAGAGGACATTTGAGACGCTGCGAGTGTGAGGATGGAGATTCCTGCTTAGAACAGCCAATAAAATAGAACCAGGTGAATTATGTCATATGGGCTTGTTGGGGGAGGGTAGGGGCAGAAGCTGACAATAAATGTTATGTTGACACAGGGTGGAATAAATGATGTAATTGAAAGAAAAGCAGTATTTTGTGAAGGGTTGTCCATGTTCAATATCATATCAGAAAGTTTCTTTGTACCGTTGGCATCTCCTAATAAGCTGGTATATTGGGAATGCATCTGCAGGCTGTTTTCCATTATGGATAACCAGCTGTCTTTCGGCGTGGAACGGGATGTGCTGGTGGATGAACTGCAGTACTATTTTGAGCAGGCGAATGCGGCGGATCTCGCAGATGAGGAACTGACAGGGACGGACAGCCGGGGCAGGGCAAACTGGATGCTGCGCCGGTTGGAATATTATGGCTGGATAGAGATCGAAACGGATAAAAGCTATGTGCAGAGAGTTAACTTCAAGGAGTACGCAGTCAAAATTGTCAAAACTCTTTTGGAGGTTGCCGAGGGAAGGCAGATCGAATATCAGGGATACATATATACGATCTACTCTCTGGTGCGCAGCAGTACCGATCATCCCGGCGTAGTTCTCATGCAGATCCTGGAGAATACGGATCTGCTGATCACAGGTCTGAAAAATTTAAATTCCAGCATCAAGCATTATATTGATGATCTGACAAGACATAAAACAGTGGCGGAGATTATGAATGCCCTGTTTAATGATTATATTACCAATATAGTGGACAAGGCATATCACAGACTTCTGACTTCCGATAATGTGTCAAAATTCAGACCGGAGATCGTAGAGCGGTTGGAAAACAGGGGCCGGAGCAGAGCCTATGTGGAAAAGACGGCGGCGGAGATTGCCGGCATTAAGGAAGTCTCAAAGGAGGCCGCGGAAGAACTGGTCTATCAATATCTTCACAGTGTCGTAGATGCTTTTCAGAATATGGATGATATCCTGAAAGAAATCAATCAGAAAAATACCCAGTATCAGCGTTCGGCGGTAAACCGCGCGCGCTTTATGCTGACGGGAAGCGAGGATGTCAGGGGACAGATCAAGGAGATCCTGATGGGGATCAATGAGAGAATCACCGCGGAGCAGATGAATCCCGGCGGCATCTACAGGATCGATTTTCTGGATGAACTGATTCGGATTTACAGCGTCGGTTTTCTGGACGAGAGATCTTTTTATTCACCTGTGGAGGGGAAAAAGGAATTTAAGCCGGAGGAGATCGCGGAGGCGGAACCGGATCTTATCATACGGCAGGAAAAACTGCGCAGGATGGCGGAGAAAATGCAGAAAGTGCTGAGCGTTCCGAAGATCAATGCCTATGTCAAAACGCAGCTCGGGGAGAAAAGGGAACTTCTCGCGTCACAGTTTCCGCTTAAGACTGCAGAGGACTTTGTGAAGATCATCTATATCAGGCTGTACGGTCAGAGAAAGAATATGGACTATACGGTTGAGCTGAATGATTATGGAGAGAGAAACGGCTACCGGTTTAAAGATTTTTTGATTCGCCTGAAAAAGTGACAGCGGGAAAGGACATGGCAATCGATATGAATTTACTTGACGGAATGCTTCAAAGGGATAAGGATAATTTTGTCAGGATCTGCAACAGGCTGCTGGGAACCTGCTTTTTGTGCAAGGGAAATATCACAGCCAGATCCGACTACTATTTTGTGCTGAAACATAAAGCGGAAATGGCGGAGTATCTGTCTGTGCTGGGATACCGGTTGGAGATCAACGAGGAATACGGCGTGGTCCAGCTGACGAATCCGCTGAATTTCAACAGGCTGAATCTGAAACTGTACGAGTCTGTCATTTTGCTGATTCTGCGGGTTTTGTTTGATGAGAAGAAAAGAGAACTGTCCGCGGCCGACGAGGTGATCATAAATCTGGGGGATATCCACGAAAAGTTTATGAGTTTAAAGATCAGGGACAGGCTGATCGATAAGACAACGATGAGGAATGCCCTGAGTCTGTTTAAGCGCTTCCAGCTGATTGAAATACTGGACAGAAATCTGGACAACGAAGATTCCAGAATATTGATTTTTGATTCTATCCTGATGGCCGTGAGAGTGGAAGATATCAAACAGGCTTACGACAGACTGGAGATATACAGAAAGGGAGCGAAAGCGAATGAAGACACTGACGAGAGTGAAGCTGATTAACTGGCACCGTTTCACCAACACCACCATAGAGTTTGGCTTTTCCACGCTCCTTTCGGGGGAAAACGGGGCCGGAAAATCCACTCTTTTGGACGCGATCCAGTTTGTGGTCACCTGTACTGCGAATTATTTCAACAAGGCGGCCCATGAAAACGGAAAGAGGAAACTGGCAGGATATATACGCTGCAAGACAGGAAAAGAAAATAAACCTTATGAGCGGATCGGGGAGATCAGCGCGCATGTCGCACTGGAGTTCTATGAGGACAGCAAAAAACAGTATTTTGTGGTAGGGGCAGTGATCGATTCCGCCTCCGAGGGGCAGGAAAAAACAGTCCGCTATCTGATGGATCATACCAGATTTACGGAGGATATGTTTTTTCAGGGGAAGACACCGAGATCCATCAACCAGTTTCACAGTGCAAACAGCGGAAAAATCAAGATGTGGTGCAAGACGGGGATAGAGGCAAAGAAGATGATAAAAACCCGTTTCGGAAGGATCGAGGACAAGTTTTTCTCTCTCATTCCCAAGGCGCTGGCGTTCCGCCCCATTGACGATATCAAGGATTTTGTGTATTCCTATGTGTTGGACGAGAAGGAAGTCAATATTGATATTCTGAGGGAGAATGTCAGAACCTATCAGGAGCTGGAGAAGACGCTGGACAGCGTGAAACGTCGTATCGCCAAACTGGAGATCATCGAGGGGCATCATTCGCAGGTGATGGATGGTCTTGGGAAGGATAAAATGTACGATTACTTTTTGGAGAGAGCCGAAGCCGATATTCTGGGAGAGCGCATCTCAGAGGTGAAAAGTCAGCTACAGATGGAGAAATACCGACTGGAACAGCGGGAAATGGAGATCAAAGCGACAACAGACGAGAAAAATGAGCGACAGCAGATGCGGGACGCGCTGATGGCGGAACTTGCAAAGGATGAAGATTTTCTCGCGCTGGACGGACAAAAGAGAGAATTGCAGAAACTGCAGACGGCACTGCAGGAACAGGAGGAAGAGCGGAGGGATCTGCTTGCCAGCGTGAAGACCTCCAGCGCTCAGGTGACGAAATTGCTTAAATTAAGGGATGCGGATCCCTGTTTCAGGGAGTACGATAAAGTTCTGAAAAATCTGGGGATGCAGGAGGATATTTCTGAGGTTAAATTTCTTACGAGGAGAGTGATCGCCTGCAAAAAGCAGATGTATGACGAAAACCGGCTGGAGAGTGCAAAACTGCAGGTGCAGTTAAACGGCAGGAAGACAGAGCGCCTTGAGCTGAATAAAAAGATAGAACAGCTGAAGCAGAAGAAACTGACTTACCCGGAGGAGGTAGTGAAAGTCAGACAGGCGATCGAGGAGGAGTTTGCCCGGATCGGCCGGAAACCGGAGCCGAGAATCCTGTGTGAACTGCTGGAAATTTCGGAGGAGCAGTGGCGGAATGCGGTGGAGGGTTATCTGAATACTCAGCGCTTTTATATTCTGGTGGAGCCGGAGAATTTTGATATTGCCCTGGGAGTCTATGACAGGCTGCGCAAGGGAAAGAAGGCGTATGGGGTGGGACTGATCAATACCAGAAAGCTGGAAAAGTACAGCGAGGCACCGGAGGGGACGCTTGCGGCGATGGTCTCTTCCCAAAACCGGTATGCCAGTCAGTTCATTAATATGATTCTGGGCAAGGTCCATATGTGTAAGCATTACAGTGAACTGAAAAATTACCCCGTTTCCATCACGAAAGAATGTATGAAGTATCAGAATCATGTGGCAAGCGCCATCAGGCCGGCAATTTTTGAGACGCCCTTTATCGGACAAAATGCAGTGAGAGTGCAGCTTGAGCAGGCGGTAAAAGAGAGAGAACAGATATCCGAAGAAGTTCGTAAGTTGGAAGAGCAGTTAAGGAAACTCGCACAGGTGACGGATGTCTTAAGTGTGGATGCGGATGTTGATATTCAGTACCGACTGGATGTGCTTACCAGGATAAAAACCATACGGGCAGGGATAGACAAGTGTAAGAAGAATATTGTTACGCTGGAGAAAAATGCCACGATGATACAGAAGAGAATCCAGCTTCGGACACTGGAAACAATGATCAGCGAACTGGATATTCAGCTGGGAAAATGGAACCAGGAGACAGGAAAATATGAGCAGAGGATAGAAGATTATAAAAAGGAGACGGAGAGACTGCAGGCTGAGCGCGCCTTTAAACAGGAGGCTGTCGTCAGGCTGGGAGCAGCAGCGAAGGATGTGCTGCCGGCGTGGAACAGCGACTACGAAAAACAGACCGGGGATAAAACCTTTGAACAGTTCCGCGATAATTTTGCAAGAAGAAAAAAAGCCAATGCAACCACTATGGAACGCGCCAGGGAAGATATGGTGAATGCCATGGTCTCCTACAAGACGGAACATGATTTCGGCGCCGCTCCCAGTATGGAAGGCTACCCGGATTTTGCCGAGGTCTACGAAAGACTTCGCACGTCGGAGCTTCTGAACTATGAGGAGAAGGTACAATCGGCCAGACAGGCGGCGGAGGAGGAGTTCAGGGAACAGTTTCTGGCCAAACTGCAGGAAAATATGAAGCAGGCACAGAGTGAGTTTAAGGAACTGAACAGAGCGCTCAGAGATATCATTTTCAGCAATGAGAAATATGAGTTTATCCATCAGCCCAGCAAACGCTACAGACAGTATTATGAGATGATCATGGACGATTTTAATGCCATACAGGGAGAGTCTATCTTCAGCGGACTGTTCCACGAGAACCATAAGGAAGTCATCGATGAACTGTTTGAGAAACTGGCCTTGGACAATGAGAACAGCGCGCAGGCTCTGGATGAGTTTACCGATTACAGAACGTATATGGACTATGACATTAAAATAGTACACAGCGACAACAGTTATTCCTTCTACTCCAAAGTATGTGAGGAAAAGAGCGGCGGTGAGACACAGACGCCTTTTTATGTCACTGTGGCGGCTTCCTTCGTGCAGCTGTACAGCAATAATATCGGCGGCGAGGCGATCGGCCTTGTCATGTTTGATGAGGCTTTCAACAATATGGATGATGAGCGGATAGGAGGGGTACTGGAATTTTTGAGGAGACTGCCGCTGCAGATTATCATTGCCGCACCGCCTGACAAAATCCAGTACATCAGTCCGTCCGTGGAGGAGACGCTGCTGATCATGACGGATGAGAAGGTCAGCTTTGTGGAGAGGTATCACAATGGAGCGGTATGATAAAAAAATTATGGACAGGCTCCTGGATTCCTACGAGGAGAGCACGCTGTTTGACGGAAAAAATAAGATGACAGTGCACATTGCCTTTCCCTTCAACAAAAAAAACATTCCGGCATATTTTGACGAGAGTTCTCTTGTCTATGAGGAGATCCATGCGGCCATGCAGGAACTTGAGTGGAGGGGATTTATTAACATCATATGGAGGAAGGGGAAGGAAGGCCACATTATTTCAAAAGTGGTTTTGCGAACCGAAAATCTGGAGGAAGCTTACGCTTATGTGTCCAGGGTATCCAAGGCGGACAGGATCAGGGAGAATCGAGCTCTGCTTGCAAAGCTGCGGGAGCGTTTTGACACGCCGGTCTATCAGGCGTTCATAGAGTATCTGGATGGCCGCCTGAAAAACGCGCAGCCGGTAAAGGAGTTTATTGATCTGTCAAATCCGGAGGAGACGGAAATTTTTCTGACGGGGATCGGAGAGATCGAGAGGAATGACAGAAACTGCTATATCAGAGAATTTTCCATAGAACATTTCCACGACTCCAAGGTATTCGAATCCATGAGAGGGAAAATTGTGAGAGTGATGCGCACATTTGGGGAGGGGTACGAGGAGAAGGATCTGAATGAGATCCTTGCGGAATACGGAATTTATCACACGCCAAACTATGTGTATTTTAAAGGGAATGTTTCAATCAGAGTGGGAGAGTGTCCGTTTCAGGTCGGGGAACTGCGCCAGGGACTGGGAATCTCGGGGGAAGATATCGACAGGGTTTGTTTTGAGGATGGAGCGAGGATCCGCAAGGTGATCACAATTGAAAATCTTACGACCTTTTTCAGATGGGAGGAGGAGGAAAGTCTGATGATCTATCTGGGAGGGTATCACAACAGTGTCAGACGCATACTGCTGCAAAAAGTTTATCATACGTTTCCGGATGCCTGCTATTGTCATTTTGGAGACATTGATGTGGGAGGTTTTCTGATTTACGAGGACCTGTGCAGGAAGACGGGAATTCCTTTTACATGCTGCAGGATGGATCTGGATACCCTGACAGAGTACGAAGCGTACGGCAAAGCGCTGACAGAGAACGACCGCGCCGGAATAGAGAGGATATTAAAGGAAAATCCGGATGTCCAGTACGCGGAGGTTCTCGAGTATATGTTGTCGGCCGGGGTGAAGCTGGAGCAGGAATGTATCGTTTAGAGTGTGTGAAATAGTTTGTGTCTTTGGAAAAAAATACATCCTATTTAGTCAAGTCTTTTTTCCTTATTTTTCAAGGAATTATTAGTTACATATCTGGGATGAATGAGCTAAGATGATGGACATTTCTCTGTATCTGGTACGAAAATAGAGGTGTTTGGGTATTCACGATTCTTTCCTATCAGCGAGATTGCCGCTTCGTACAATAAATACCGGTTGGTATGTAAGGGAACGAGAACCTCCCCTCATTGACAAGTGAATATTCTTGTGCGATGAAATCGCACTTCCGGAAATCAGATGTCCGGGAAGTGGAAATTCCGTTATCCTGCAGGAATTTCCCCGGGGCGAACCAGTAGTGGCCTGTCGTATCCATGCTTTGAATGTCTGGAATCCGGCCTCTGTGTTGCTGAACTCCAGCGGTTTCTTTGTATACTCATAGTTGCGCCAGTCAAATGCCCGGGCATAATGAGTCTCACTTCCGACATCAATACCAACGATCAAAGTTTTTTCAGTTATGGATGCAATTTTTGCGTTCTGTGTGTTATAATTCATTTTAAATACCTCTCTGTTCAATAAGATTTTTACTAACCTGCGAAGTCAGTAATCTTATTCTACTCTGAGGTATTTTTTTTCAACCTTCTTTCTACTACAATATATTTATGGTTAATATCCCTTACAGCCAGTAAGGAAATAAGAGAGAGTTTTACCAATAGAACGGTCCCTCCCATCCACATATATCACGTGACGAATAGCCTGGAGTGGGATCTAAACTTTGGTTTTCTGAAATTCGGATTCCTACATCGATAATAAAATCTTCCGGTAGGGTACGCGGCGAATAACCCGTGATCTCTCGGAAGACACGGCTAAAATTACGTACTGTGGAAAAACCACAGGCCAGAGAGATGTCCGTCTTGGTCATAGAAATGTTACTGCGCATCAGGGTAATGGCATGAGCAATTTTGAGGAAATTCAGGTAATTAGAAAACTCATACCGGAGAGCTGCTTAAAAATCTTCGAAAATGCTCATGTATGGTAAAGAAGCAAGCAACCGAAAACAAGAGATAGACCGCCAGCACCACACTATTCCGAACCAAAGACCAAAAGACAAGCATTGTGGAAATGTGCATAACAGGCTATGGAATCATGGACAGCTTGAAAATAATGTTGCTGCCAGCGGATTTGAAATTCCGGCAGATGTTTTGAATGAGATAGAGAAAATACTGGACTTTCAAATATTTGAAAGACATGTAGGATAATGATTGCCGGAGAAATTTTAGAGCAGGAATGTATCACCTGACTGCCTCCAGCTTTATCTGAAAAGCTTTCGTATACCCCTCCCCGAAGTCCGTGTGGAGAGAGATTTTGCCCCCGTGCATCTCCACGATCTTGGCGGTGATGCTGAGACCGAGGCCGCTGCCGCCCGTTGTGGCGCGGACGGTGTCCTCCCTGGAAAAGGGTTCAAAGATGCGCCCGGCAAATGCGGGATCAATCGGCCTGCCGTCATCAGCGACCGTGACAGTATGGTTTTTTAACCGAATGAGGACTTTTCCGCCTTCTTTTCCGTACCGCAGCGCGTTGGTCAGCAGATTGGTGACAGCGCGGCCGAGCTGCAGGCTATCCATATCACAGGGAATGTAAGTTTCCGGTATATCCACTGTGAGCTCGATGTGTTTTTCCTCGAAATCCATGTAGAAAGCGGCGACGGTCTCCCGCAGGAGTTCCGCCAGATTGCCCCGTTCTCTGTGCAGGGTAAAGCCTTCGCTGTCCAGCTTCACATACTCAAACAACAGGGTGATCAGCTCATCGATCCGCATGGCTTTCCCGTAGATGGCATTTAAATAATCCAGGCTTTTTTCCCCGGAAGCCACGCCCTCCGCCAGCGCTTTGCTGTAGCCGCAGATCGTGGTGATGGGTGTTTTGATGTCGTGGGCGATATCTGACAGCAGGAGGCTTTTTTTGCGTTCATAGGAAAGCTGTCGTTCCTTTTCTTCCCGCAGCAGTTCGTTGACTTTGCTGGTCACTATCCGGTAAAACCAGAGAGAGCCGGCGATGTAGGGGAGGATGCTCAGGCTCAGCAGAGACAGGAGCAGAAGCAGAATCATGACCGTGAGCAGAGAACCCTGCCATCCCGGATAAAACGGCGAGGAGATCCGGATCTGTACACCGGCTCCCGCCAGATCGCTCAGAAGCCCCTGCAGGTAATCCGCGGCGCCGCCGGGCAGGAGAGAGATCAGGTAGAGCAGCACGATATATATCATGGAAAGGAGAAGGTTTCCGCTGCCGGAGACCGTGATCTGCTGCATTTCCAGGATATCGGTCAGAAACGGGAAGATCACCTGCTGATAAAGAATGCTGAGCAGTCCCTCCGTGACATAGATGCCGAACAAAATGAATATAAAATTTTTGATGAGATACCATTTCAGGGCTTTTTTGGGCATTGTTCAGTCTCCTTCATCTTCCAGGCGGTACCCGAGGCCGCGGATCGTGCGGATATACTCCGTGCCGTCGCGGTCGAGCTTGGAGCGCAGTTTGGATATGCAGACCATGACATTGTTGTCGGACAGCATGTAGCTTTCTCCCCAGCCTTCCTCAAAAAGCTGTTGTTTGGTAAACACTTTGCCGGGATTTTCCATAAACAGTTTCATGATCCGGAACTCCACGGAAGTAAGTACGATTCTCTCTTCCTTCCGGTACAAAAGACAGCTTTTCAGATCCAGCCGCAGCGTTTGAGTCTCCAGAATATTTTTCTCTGTGATTCTGTTTTTCCCGCCGCCCAAATCGTAGAAGCGGCGAAGGTTGGAGTGGACTCTGGCGACGGCCTCCAGAGGGACAAAGGGTTTTGTGATGTAGTCGTCGGCTCCCAGATCGAGCCCCAGTATCTTGTCGGAGTCACCGGATCTGGCGGACAGGAGGATCACCGGGATATTGTTTGTTTCCCGGATGTTTTGGAGCACGCGGTAGCCGTCCGGACCGGGCATCATGATATCCAGTATGGCCAGGTCCGGCTTCTCCCTGTCTAATATGGCAAGGGCCTCCATACCGTCGGCCGCTTCGTATATTTCGTATCCGTCTTTTTCCAGATACAGGCGCAGAAGATCACGAATTTCCGCCTCGTCATCAGCGATCAATATTTTATAGTTCATAGTGTACCTCGCCGGAGCTTGCAGTGAACGATTCCGGATGTCCGGGCAGGGAAGATTCCGGTGAGCTCAGCTTTCGGTACAGAGCCGCGAAGGTCAGATCCTGCCAGGGGACAACGTAAAAGATTTCCAGAATACCGCATGTCATAAGACCGCCGATGTGCCAGAGGATAAAGGACAGATCCAGCACAAAGGTTTTCCATTTATGTCCGTTCATCATGTCCGCGCTCTTTTGCAGCACCTCCCGGTAGTTCATATCCGGCTGCTCCGCCAGAATATAGGGAACCATGCGGTACTGATATTGTTTGTAAAAACCGGGAATGATAAACAGCAAAGTCCACAGGAAAATGCGAATATCATAGTGGAACATGGTTTTTATCACGTTTTTGTAGGAGTGGTCGAAACCGTAAGCGATCTCCCGCACTTTGGCCGTATCGTCGATGCTTTTGATCATAAAGCGGCTGACGCCCACCCGGAAGGGGAAGATCAGCAGCACCTGCAGTGTGTAGAGAAAAACCAGAATAACGGCGGAAATGAAAAGGAAAATTGTCATGCCGATTATCTGGGAGTTTTTGGAGACGGTATTTACAGAATTTCGGGGTGTGCCCCATTCCTCCGCCTCCGTCGCCGCAATTTTGGCGGATGTATTTTGGATGGGACGGCTGTTGTTGCTTCTCCCGCCGAAAAAGCTGTAGCAGAAGATGAGTCCCAGAAACGATACCAGTACGATCCGCCAGTAATTCCGGTGCAGGGCTTCCTTTGCCTTTCCTTTCAATTCTGATCTTGTCCAGTTCATAAGTGAGATCCTCCTTTTTAAAGTGTAATGTATGTCTGCTGTTATAGTAAGGATAGCACAAAAAACTTAAACGGGAAGCAGGAAAAGCTTAAAGTAATCTTAAATGTGGAAATCACTTTACAGAATATACCGGACCGTGCTATTATCATCTCAAACATATCCGGGATCTGAAGTTCTGATATCACGTCTGTGACAAATCGCCTGTTTGGGAGGAATTTAACATGCGGTATATATTGATGATACTTACCATTTTTACGGGAGAACTTTTCTGGAAGGAACATGTGGAGAGAGAAATACCGGAGGGCAGCAGTAAAAAGGCGCTGCGCAATACGGTCATACTGACAAAACATCATAACTACGGAGCGGCCTTTAATACCGGGGAACGGAGACCGGGGATCGTAAAGGGAATTTCTGTCCTTTTGACAGTGCTGGCAGCTATATTTTTTATATTTAGTTTTGGGACGGTCGGGAAAGGCATGTTAAAATTCGGCCTGTCCCTTCTTCTGGGCGGTGCGTTCAGCAATACGTATGACAGATTGAGACGCGGGTATGTGGTGGATTACTTTCGGCTGAATGTGCCGGCGAAAAGGATCTGGAATCTGATCTTCAATATATCTGACTTCTGCATTGTGATAGGGGCGGTGTTGGTCGTGCTGGGGGAACAGGAACTTTTTGAAAACTGACGGATGACTGATCA
Source organism: uncultured bacterium (assembly GCA_947643595.1). GTDB lineage: Bacteria > Bacillota > Clostridia > Lachnospirales > Lachnospiraceae > 1XD8-76. The sequence goes on from CANRWP010000011.1 coordinate 32,541, forward strand.
TCGAAAAAAGCCGGGTGGAAAGAGGCGGTCACAAAAGCACCTCTCTCCACCCGGTTCTGTTTGCCATAGGGTTACGCCGTGATCACCGTACCCGCCTTGCCGCGGATCGCGTCTTTGACAAGATCCATGGAGGTGATGATCACCGTTCCCTGAGGATTGCTCTCGAGGTAGGAGATGGCGGCTTCGATCTTCGGCAGCATGGTGGTCGCCTCAAACTCTCCCCCCTGAATGTGTGCCCTGGCTTCTTCCGCGTTCATCCGGGAGATGGGAGCCTGATGGTCGGTGCCGAAACCGGTGTACACGGAGGGAACGCCTGTCAGGATCAGCAGGACGTCGGCGTGCAGTTCCGCGGCCAGTTTTCCGGCGATGGCATCCTTTTCGATGACGGCGGAAGCGCCTTTTAGGTTATGATTTTGCAGGATGACAGGAATACCGCCGCCGCCGCAGGCGATCACGATCTGGTCGGCATCCGCGAGCGCCCGAATCGCGTCGATCTCCACAATATCGATAGGTTTGGGAGCGGCAACAACGCGGAGGAAACCTTTGCCTGGCTCTTCCTGCACATAATTTCCTTTTTTCAATTCAATATCCGCGTCATCCCGGGACATATAGCGCCCGATCTTTTTGGTCGGCGCATAAAACGCCTCATCGTAGGGATCCACGGTCACCTGCGTCAGGATCGTGCTGACAGGCCTTGAGATTCCGCGGCCAAGCAGCTCTGAGCGGAGTGCATTCTGGATATCGTAGCCAACATACCCCTGGCTCATGGCGGAACAGACGCTCATGGGCGCCGGCGTGTAGTCGATGTAGACACGTCGAAGCTCCGTCATGGCCTTGTGGATCATGCTGACCTGGGGGCCGTTGCTGTGGGTGATCGTGAGCTGACAGTCCGCTTCCACCAGATCCGCCAGCGCTTTTGCGGTTATTTTGACAGCATCGAGCTGTTCCAGCGTGGTGTGGCCCAACGCTTTGTGCCCAAGGGAAACGACAACTCTTTTCTTACTCATAAAAAATACCTCTCCTGCGAAAGTTTCTGATTCTGCTTTGATAAGATTCAGTATAGCAAATTTGGGAGATTTTGTATAGACTGAACCGATACCTTTCGACGGTATTTTCCATGGTATTTCGGCACTTCGCACCTTGAATTTTTTTGTAAAGTAGAGTAGAATAAGTTCGGATTGTGTAAAAATTCAGGTCCTGTGACCAAAGTATAAAATAATATTTATAGAAAGGAAATAATACACAATGAAAAAGAATCAAAACAAATGGGTAAGCGCTGCGATTCCGGCTCTTCTGCTCCATTGCAGCATCGGCACGGTCTACTGCTGGTCTATTTTCAGTCAGGAGATCGCGGACTATATCGGTTTTTCCAAGGGGGCGACGGAGTGGGCGTTCAGTTTCGCCATCTTCTTCCTCGGCATGTCGGCGGCGTTTTTGGGAAATGTGGTGGAGAAGGATATTCATAAATCCTCGTTGATCGCGTCGATCTGTTTTGCGGCAGGTATGGCGGGAACAGGGCTCTGCATCTGGTATGGCGGACAGCATCAGGGAAGCGTGATGGTGCTGATCGGCATTTATCTGTGCTACGGTTTCATCATGGGCATCGGTCTGGGCACAGGCTATCTGTCCCCCGTAAAGACGCTGATGCTCTGGTTTGAGGACAGGAAGGGGCTCGCAACAGGCCTTGCCGTGGCAGGTTTCGGTGCGGCGAAGGCGATCGCAAGCCCGATCATGCAGGCAATGTTGGATAACCTTGGAGAAGGCGGTATCTACAAAATGTTCCTGATCCTGGCATGTGTTTATTTTGTGATGATGTTTGTGGGACATCTGCTGCTCAAAAAGCCGGAAGGCTGGCATGAGCCCCAGAAGAAAGAAAAGGGACAGGGCATTCTCGCTGTTATCAAGACCAGGCCGGTTGCCAACTATATCGGTATCTGGCTGATGTTCTATATCAATATCACCTGCGGTCTCGCGCTGATCTCCCAGGAGAAGATGATCGTGAAGTGCATCGGCCTCGCAGGTGCGGTGGGCGTGGTCTCCACGGTATCGGCTATCTTCAATGCGGGCGGTCGTCTGGGCTTTTCCGCGTGGGCTGACACCATGAAAGACAGAAACACGATCTACAAACTGATCTTCATTCTGTCCATCGCGTTTACCGGACTGGTGATGGTGACAGGCGGTATCAAGAACGGTCAGGGCAATATGCTGTTTGTGGTTCTCGTGTTGGGACTGATCTTCGTTGTCAATGCCGGTTACGGCGGCGGCTTCTCCAATGTGCCGACGCTTTTGTCCGACCATTACGGCATGGGCAGTATCAGCGCGCTCCACGGTATTACCCTGTCCGCCTGGGCGTTCGCGGGACTGACGGGCAACCAGATCGCGAATCTGATCGTGAACAGCACCGGAGAATTTATGACGGATTCTCACGGCAACAGTATCAACCCTGTGGGCTATCAGAACGTGCTCTACTTCACGCTGGTGCTCTATATCGTTGCGCTGCTTTTGAGTGTGTTCCTTGTGCGGCCGATGAATAAGGACGCGAAATAAATTTTCAGGTGATCGGGCGCAGGAAAGCGGACCATATGATCAGAGTGAGGGAAAGAATGTACGAGGAAGTTATGATTTCAGTAAAGGACGTGAGCAAGAGTTTCGCGTCAAAGGATGCTGTGGTAAATGCGCTGGATCACATCAATCTGGAGATACATAGAGGAGAGATATACGGGATTATCGGTATGAGCGGTGCCGGAAAGAGCACGCTGGTGCGGTGTCTGAATTTTCTGGAGCGACCCACTGCGGGGACGGTCTGCATTGAGCAGAATGATCTGTCGGCGATGAGCGAGGAGGAACTGCGAAAGCTGCGGACGAAGATCGCGATGATCTTTCAGCACTTTAATCTGCTGATGCAGCGGACCGTGTTGGACAATGTATGTTTTCCGCTGGAGATCGTGGGCGTTCCCAAAAAGCAGGCTAGAGAGAAGGCGGCGGAACTGTTAAAGATCGTGGATCTGGAGGAGAAGGCAAAGGCCTATCCGGCCCAGCTCTCCGGCGGTCAGAAACAGAGAGTGGCGATCGCGAGAGCGCTCGCCATGGATCCGAAGATTCTGCTCTGTGATGAGGCGACCAGTGCGCTGGATCCGACGACCACGAAGTCTATTCTGGCGCTCTTAAAGGATATCAATAGACGGTTCGGCATCACGATGGTCATCATCACACACGAGATGGCCGTGGTGCAGGAGATATGCACCCATGTGGCGATCATCGATCAGGGCAGCCTGGCGGAGAGCGGAACGGTGGAGGAGGTCTTTACCCGTCCGAAGACGAAGGCGGGCAAAAAGCTGATCTATCAGGGAGAGAACAAGGATTACAGCCTGATGCACGGAAAGAAATGCATCCGTATCGTGTTCTCGGAAAATTCCTCTTTTGAGCCGGTGATCGGCAATATGATTTTAGAGTGCAAGGCGCCGGCCAATATCCTGTTGGCGGACACGAAAGATATCGGCGGAATCGCCCACGGGCAGATGATCTTACAGCTGCCGGAGGATGAGATGATTGCGAATCACATGATAGAGTATCTGCGGGAGAGAAAACTGGGAGTGGAGGTGCTGGAAGATTATGTTTGACGCTCAGACGGTTGCCATGCTGGCGAAAGAGACATGGATTACCATTTATATGACGCTCACATCGACGGCGATGGCCTATCTGATCGGACTGCCGATGGGAGTGACGCTGGTGGTGACGGCGAAGGAGGGACTGAAGCCCCATCCTGTAGTGTATAAAGTGTTGGATTTTGTGGCGAATATTGTGAGAAGCGTTCCCTTTTTGATCCTGCTCATCATGCTGATACCCTTTACAAGGCTGATCGTCGGAAAAAGCTACGGTGCTACGGCGACTATCGTGCCGTTGACGATTGCCGCCGCGCCTTTTATCGCAAGGCTGGTGGAATCTTCTCTGCTGGAGGTGGATAAGGGAGTGGTGGAGGCGGCCCAGAGCATGGGAGCCAGCAACTGGAATATTATATGGAAAGTATTGCTCGCGGAGGCAAGGGTATCCCTGATCGTGAACGGGACGATTGCCCTTGCAACGATTCTCGGGTATTCCGCCATGTCCGGCGCAGTGGGCGGCGGCGGCCTCGGGGATGTGGCGATCCGGTACGGTTATCACCGATACCAGATGGGGATCATGATGGTGACGGTGGTGTTGCTTGTGCTGTTAGTGCAGGTGATGCAGTATATCGGTACAAAGATCTCGAAGAAAATGGATAAGAGAAACAGATAAGATAGATTAAATAAAACGCCCCGGCTCACTCGCCAGGGCGTTTTATTTGCTTTTAAAACAAGGGGGAGATATGAAAAGTGTAATAGATGCAGGAACCTTTCCGAAATCTTCAATTAAGAAGGTGGGGTAGTATCGGTAGGCTTGTGCCCTGCTCTATGTTTATTATCATAAATGGAAAATGTGTCAAAAGTGTGGCAGGAATCTAAAAGAAATATTTTTTTTATTAAGAAAATATAAAGGAAAAGAAAAGAATCCAAAAATATGACTTTTTCTGCGCGAAATTTTACTCTGGACATGTCTTGCGGATAAACGTATACTGGTATTGTACCCGGAAATAACAGGAATATTCCTGGCGGAAAATGTGCGGCGAGGTGTAATGTGGGAAGGACAAAGACCATATGTTTTTGCAATAATAAGGGGGGAAGCGGGAAGAGCACATCCTGTTCCAACATCGGATACGCGATGTCTCTCCTGGGATATAAGGTGCTGCTGATCGACGGCGACATGCAGCTCAACCTGTCTCTCTCCTTTTTTGGCGAGGATGAGGTGCTGGAGATGGCTAAGGGGGAGAAGAACCTGTATATGGCGGTGAAGAACGGGCGGGATCTGCAGGATTATATCGTGCCCACTCCATACGAAAATCTGGATATCATTCCCTCCTCGACGCTGATGAGTTCCATCGAGTACGAACTGTTCGCGAAGTGGCAGCGGGAGTTTATTTTAAAGAAAGCCTTGAAGAGTGTCAAAGAGTCGGAAAAATATGACGTGATCCTGATTGATGCGCCGCCCACGCTCGGCGGCTGGGTGATGAACATACTCTGCGCTTCGGATAAGATGATCATTCCCGTGGAGTCAAGCCCCTGGGGACTTTTCGGCCTGGCGAATATGTTTGAATTTCTGGGCGGGGCGAAGGAGATCGCGCCGGAGTTGGAACTTCTGGGGATCGCGATCACGAAGGTGGACGAGCGAAAGAATTATTTCAGGCAGACAGTGGAGACGCTGCGGGAACTGGAGGATGTAAAAGTTTTTGAAAATTATATCCATGTGGACAGCGCGATAGAATGGGCACAGGATGATTCCAGTCCCGTTCTTGTGTATAAAAAGAGCAGCAGAAGCGCAAAAGAATATTATGAGTTGGCGAAGGAGGTCATTGCATTATGTCAGTAGGAAAGGGAAGTATTCAGAGAGCGGCGAAAGCGAAGGATGCGGCGGAGAAAAAAGAGGTTCTGGTTGAAGCGCCAGAAGAGGAGAAGGAAGAGCCGGTAAAAGAGGCGGCGAAAGAGGCGGCACTGAAGAAGAAAGCGGCTCCGGCTAAAAAAGCAGCAAAGGCTCCGGCGAAGAAGAAGGAGACGGTGGTGGCAGCGTCCGTGGTCTCCTCGGATGATATCCATGAGAAGAAATTTGAGGCGGTGAGCCATATTTACTGTGAACTGCCGACATATCTTCTGTAGAGGACTCAGGGGAGGAGAAAAATGGAAACCTGGTATTACGAAGTGGCAAGTATCGAGGGGGATTACGCGAACCTGAGAAGGACGGATATAGCATTGGAGGATCTGAAGCTGGTGGCGAGAGCTTTGCTGCCGGCGGAGATCACGGAGGGGACAAAGCTGAAATATGAGATGATGCAGTATGAGATATGTTAGCGGAACTCAGATGGGCGTTTCGTATGACAGCTTTGTACGGTCAGGCGGAGAAATAAGATGGAAAAACTGCATATTTTAAAAGGGAATATGATAGAGTATTACATGGGCGATCCCGCAAGGATCCACCATTTTCTGAAAGTCCACAGTTTCGCGAAGCTGATCGGGGAGGAAGAGGGACTGGACGCGGAAACGCAGGAGATTCTGGAGGCGGCGGCTCTGGTGCACGATATCGGGATCAAGATCGCGGAGGAAAAATATGGCAGCGACGCAGGTCCTTTGCAGGAGAAAGAGGGGCCGACCGCGGCAAAACAGATACTGGAAAAGTCCGGCTACGCGGGAGCGCTGATCGACCGGGTATGCTATCTGGTGGGACATCATCACACCTACACAGACATCGACAGAGCGGATTATCAGATCCTCGTGGAAGCGGATTTCCTCGTAAATCTTTACGAGGGGAAAGAGAGCAGAGAGGCGATAGAGCATGCGTACGGCAGAATTTTTCGGACCGAAGCGGGAAAGCGGGTGTGCCGGGAAGTGTATGGATTGTAGCATATAACTCTGCAGATCAGAAAGCGGAAGGAAAAGAGTGGCAACATGACAGGGAAATGGAAGATGATACTGGGCGGCGCATGCATGGCGATTATGCTTGCGGGCTGCGGCGCTGTGGGAGACGATACACAGAAGGTCGAGCAGGAGGATACCGCGGATCAGTTTCCGCCGGAAGAAGACGATTCTGAGAATGAGGAGGCGGACGGAGCGCCGGAGGAAGACCAGCAGGAAAAAACGGATGTGGAGGAGCTGGTGGAGAGTGAAACTTCGGCGGATCGGCCGGCTGTTGTAAATATTGAGCATAAGGAACAGGAATATACAGAGGGCGATAAGGTTGTTCTGACCGCCGATTTCGATCAAGTGTCGGTCACGGTGGAGGGAAACGAGGCCGCCACGCAGGCGATCATGGCAGAATTTGAGAAGCGGGAGGAGTCGTTTCAGGAAAGTCTTGCGGAGCTTGTCGAATGGGCAAAGGAAGATACGCTCGTGACGGACAGCGGCATGTCTTACAGTGAGGAGAAGGGATATGAAGTAAAGAGAAATGACGGTCGTATTTTGTCTTTTTCTACCGGCTCGAGCGGGTTTGAGGGCGGCGCTCACGGTTATTATATGGAGTATGGCCTCAATTTTGATGCGAAAACGGGACAGGTCCTGGCGATAGCGGATATTGCGCAGGACGAGGCCGCGTTTCAGGAGATATGCGTGCAGGAGATGCTGCGTCAGTGCGAGGATCTGAGGGCGCAGGGACTCCTTTTTGATGAGGAGATGTTGGATGCCGTAGGCGGCCTGCAGGGAATCCTGGAAGGCAAGATGGAGGGCGTGGAGTGGTACTTCACGGAGGAAGGCATCTGCTTTATCTCCAACATCTATGAGATCGCGCCCTATGCGGCGGGGAATTTTCTGTTTGATATTCCCTATGAGATGATCGATGGGACATTGAAGGAGGAGTACAGAGGACGTACCGATCAGAAGGCCGGAGCATCATAATTGCTCCGGACAGCGGCTGGCAGTTCCTCATACTGTACTTCCTCCCACGCGGTGACACCGCGGATGGGCTTCACGGTCAGGCGTATATAGGCGCCTTCGGTCAATTCTTTTGACGCGCTGAATGTGATGTCCTTTTTTTTGCCCTTTTCGTCGAGGGCGGGCAGAGTGTAGGAGTAGGGCAGACTGCCCTGAAAGTTGATTACGCCGCCCTGGGGATCGATCTGCTCTATGCGGGTGTTGTCGATCTGTGTGTAATAGTAATTATTTCCGGGTTTTGCGAGAATCAGGGTGAAAAGACAGATCAGTCCCAGTGCGGCGGCGAAGAGTATTGTTGTTTTGAGTATTATTTTTTTCTGCATGTGAAGTCTCCTTTTCTGTGATGGGAATGCCGGCGCGGTTTGTGCACCGGTTTTTTTGATGGTCTAATGGTATCACGGAAACCTTACGGAAATCTTGCGGGAACCTTTCGGCAAGCTTACGTTTTCCTTTCCTTTCATCGTTATATCCAGATTGCGGTTGACAGATTTAAAACCTATTGAAATAGTATGCAAATTGGTTTATAATGAGGGCAGATGGAAGAAAGGAGAGTGTTATGAGGATATATGCGGACAACGCGGCGACGACAAAGATGTCGAAGGCCGTGATAGATATCATGGCGGAGTGTATGGGAGAGACTTACGGAAATCCGTCCAGTCTCCACAGTTCGGGTCAGCGGGCGGCAGAGGTGCTGGCCGGAGCCAGGGAGAGCGTGGCACTTGTGCTGGGGGCGGAGCCGAAGGAGATCATCTTCACATCCGGCGGCAGCGAGGCGGACAATCAGGCGATCCGCTCGGCGGCCAGCTGGGGAAAGAAGGTCGGAAAAAGACATCTGATCTCCACGGCCTTTGAGCATCACGCGGTGCTCCACACGCTGAGAAAGCTGGAGGGGGAGGGATTTGAGGTGACGCTTCTGCCGGTGCATGAGGACGGTATCGTCCGGGTGGAGGATGTGAGAGCGGCACTGCGGGAAGATACGGCGTTGGTCAGCGTCATGTTCGCCAACAATGAGATCGGAACAGTGCAGCCGATAAAGGAGATCGGCGCTCTCTGCAGGGAGAACGGCGTTATCTTTCACACGGACGCGGTGCAGGCGGCAGGGCATTTACAGATCGATGTGAAGGAGATGAATATCGATATGCTGTCGCTCTCTGCGCATAAGTTTCATGGGCCGAAGGGCGTGGGAGCGCTGTATGTGAGGAAGGGCGTTCCCCTGTTTTCGTTTATAGAGGGCGGCGCCCAGGAGCGGGGCAGGCGCGCCGGGACGGAAAATGTGCCGGGGATCGTCGGGATGGCCGGGGCGCTGGAGCTGGCGGCGGCAAATCTTGAGGAAAAAGGGACATACGAGAGAACGCTGCGGGATGCGCTGATAGAAGGGCTGTCGAAAATCCCCCACTCCCGGTTAAACGGAGACCGGGAAAAGAGACTGCCGGGAAACGTGAATTTCTGTTTTGAAGGGATCGAGGGGGAATCGCTTCTGCTGCTGTTGGATGCCAGAGGGATCGAGGCTTCCTCCGGCTCGGCTTGTACATCGGGATCTCTGGATCCAAGTCATGTACTGCTGGCGATCGGCCTGCCCCATGAGGTGGCGCACGGTTCCCTTCGGCTGACTCTGTCCTCGGAAAATACGATGGAGGAAGTGGAATATATGGCGGAGGAGATCGCCGGAGCTGTGGAATATCTGCGCGGTATCTCCCCGGTGTGGGAAGAACTGGAGAAAGGAGAGAGAAGACATGTTATACAGTGAAAAGGTGATGGATCATTTCAGGAATCCGAGAAACCTCGGGAAGATGGAGGACGCGGACGGCGTGGGAGAGGTGGGCAACGCGAAGTGCGGCGATATCATGAAGATATATATCAAGGTGGAGAACGATATTATCACGGACGTTTCCTTTAATACATTCGGCTGCGGCTCCGCCATCGCCAGCAGTTCCATGGCCACTGAGATGATCAAGGGAAAACCCATCAGTGAGGCGCTGGAACTCACCAACAGAGCTGTCGCGGAGGCGCTGGACGGGCTCCCGGCCCATAAGATGCACTGCTCGGTGCTGGCGGAGGAGGCGGTCAGGGCGGCAGTGAAAGATTATTACGACAGAAACGGGATTCCTTATCACGCGAAGGACTTTTGTGATCACAATTGCGCGCAGTGCGGGGAATAGGGCACGGCTTGCCATTTACAAAGGCGCGTGATAAAATGAAAACTGCGAAGAAAATTATAGCGGGGGATTTAATATTTTGGCAGAGAACAGAAAACAGGAACAGAAGAAAGCTCTGATCGCTATGAGCGGCGGGGTGGATTCCTCGGTGGCGGCGGCGCTGATGCAGAGGGAAGGATATGACTGCGCCGGGGCGATGATGAAGCTGCACCGAAGCGGGGACAGGATGGAAGCGGATGGAGCGGATCAGGAAAAGACCTGCTGCAGTGCGGACGATGCGGAGGACGCGGCTGAGGTGGCGAGGAAGCTTGGTATGCCGTTCTATGTGTTTTCGTTCGAGGAGGAGTTCCGCTGTCAGGTGATGGAGCGGTTTGTGAACAGCTATTTAAACGGCGAGACACCGAACCCCTGCATCGACTGCAATCGTTATATGAAGTTTGAAAAGCTGTATGAGAGAGCGGAGATTCTCGGCTGTGAAAGAATCGTGACAGGGCACTATGCGAGGATCGACAGGGAGGAAAAGACAGGCAGATGGCAGATGCGCAGGGCTCTGGATCAGACGAAGGACCAGAGCTATGTGCTGTATCAGCTGACCCAGGAGCAGCTTTCCCATGTATGTTTTCCGCTGGGGGCGTTGACAAAGGAGCGAGTGAGGGAACTGGCGCAGGAGTACGGTTTTTTCAATGCGGGGAAAAAGGACAGCCAGGACATCTGTTTTGTACCGGATGGGAAGTATGAAAAATTTATTGAAGAATATACTGGAGAGAAGGTTCCGGAGGGCAATTTTGTCGCGGAGGACGGCAGGCAGCTGGGGCGTCATAAGGGGATCATCCACTACACGGTAGGACAGCGCAGAGGACTCGGCATTGCCGCCGCCTTTCCATATTATGTGAAGGAGATCAGGCCGGAGAGCAATGAGGTGGTGCTTTGTGCGCACGAAGAGCTGTTTCAGAAAACGCTCTACGCCCGGGATGTGAACTGGATATCGATCCCGGAACCGGCGGGGCGGATCCCAGTGCAGGCGAAGATCCGCTACAGGCACGCTCCGCAGCCCGCCACAGCGGAGATGTTGGAAAACGGTTTGCTGAAAGTCATTTTCGAGGAACCCCAGAGGGCGATCACAAAGGGACAGTCCGTGGTGTTGTATGATCAGGAACTGGTGCTGGGCGGCGGAAAGATATGCGCTTCCGATACCTGATCGGTCAGATCCGCCAGTGTGATATGATCGAAGTAATCCCGTATCAGCCGGTCGAGTCCTTTCCACATGTTAAGCGTTTTACACGCGGAAGCCCGGGTGCAGGGCTCCGCGTCCTTCTCAAGACATGCCACCGGGGCCAGGGTTTCCTCGGTCAGCTCCAGAATGCTTGTCACGGTGTATTCCTGTGGGGCTCTGTTCAGGCGGTAACCGCCGCCCTTGCCCCGCAGTCCGGTGAGAATCTTTCCCTTTACCAGCAATTTCAGGATGCTCTCCAAATATTTTTCCGATATTTCCTGTCTCGCGGCAATTTCCTTCAGGGGGATGTAGCTGTCGGTACTTTGCTCTGCCAGATCGATCATAACGCGCAGGGCATAGCGTCCTCTCGTGGATATCATCATGGTGTTTGTTCTCCGTATATCCGAATTTATTTCCTATATTCCTATCATATTACATGGTAATTGAAATAGCAAGAGAAAAAGGTGTTGACAAATTGGATAGAAATGGATATGATATATAAAACCTATTAAAATAGTAGGAATATAAAATGTGACGGATGGAAGGAATACAGAGACAGGAGAGAATGGAGGAAGGGATTTATCATGGCGGTTTATAAGAACATAACGGAACTGGTGGGAAGGACACCGTTGCTGGAGGCGGGGAATTTCGGGAAAAAGTATGCGCCGGATGCGCGGATCCTGGCGAAACTGGAATATTTTAATCCGGCGGGCAGCGCAAAGGACCGCATAGCGAAGGCGATCATTTTGGATGCGCTGGAGAAGGGGACTCTGATGAAAGATTCCGTGATCATAGAGCCTACCAGCGGCAATACGGGGATAGGACTTTCCGCCATTGCCGCTTCCCTGGGTATCCGAGTGATCATCACGATGCCGGAGACCATGAGCCTGGAGCGACGGAATCTGATGAAGGCCTACGGAGCGGAATTGGTATTGACGGAGGGGGCGAAGGGCATGAAGGGCGCCATCGCCAAAGCGGAGGAGCTGGCGGCTGAGATTCCGAACAGCATGATTGCGGGACAGTTTGTGAATCCGGTCAATCCGAGAGCCCACAGGGAGACTACCGGGCCGGAGATCTGGGAGGACACGGAGGGCAAGGTGGATATCTTTGTGGCGGGCGTTGGTACCGGCGGAACGATCAGTGGCGTGGGAGAATATCTGAAAGAGAAAAATCCGGCGGTGAAAATCGTGGCGGTGGAACCTGCGGACTCCCCGGTATTGTCGGAGGGAAAGTCAGGACTTCACAAAATTCAGGGCATTGGCGCAGGGTTTGTGCCGGAGACACTGAACGCGAAAATCTATGATGAGATCATTAAGGTCGAGAGCGGGGATGCGTTTGCGGCAGGCAGAGAATTTGCGAGAACCGAAGGTATCCTTGTGGGCATTTCCTCCGGCGCGGCGCTCTGGGCGGCGGTGGAGCTGGCGAAGAGAAAGGAGAATGCGGGGAAGGTGATCGTGGCGTTTCTCCCCGATACGGGAGACAGATATCTGTCCACGGAAATGTTTGCAGGGTAATGCGTGGCAGCAGTATTATTTAGTGAAAGTCATAACCAGCTGGGATAGGGAATGGAAACAGCAGAATGGATTTGAGAGATGATGAAGAAAAAGATAGTCAAGCGCCTTGCGGGCGCGACTTTACTGGCGGTGATGTGCTTTCTGGTCTGGGGGCATAGTAAATGCGAGGGGAGGAAGTCCTGCACAAAGCAGATCTTTGCCATGGATACGATGATGGATTTCACGGCTTACGGCAAAGACTGTGAGGAGGCTGTGGATGCGGCGATAAAGGAAGTACAGCGCCTGGATGCGCTGTTCTCCACGGGTGACGATTCCAGCGAGATCTCCATATTAAACAGGACTGGAAGCGGGCGGGGGCTGTCGAATGATACGATAGCGATTTTCCGCAGAGGTCTGGAAATATATGCGGATACGGACGGGCTGTTTGATTTTACAGTCTATCCGTTGATGTGTTTATGGGGATTTCCGACGAAAGAGTATCGGGTGCCTTCCCCGGAGGATTTGCAGGAGGTTCTGCCGCTTGTGGATGCGTCGAAGGTCCGGGTGGGAGAAGACGGGATGGGCGAAATACATTTGGGCGAAGGGCAGCAGGCGGACTTCGGCGGGATCGCGAAAGGGTATGCCTCCGAAAGGGTGATGGAAATATATGAGGAGTACGGCGTCACTTCCGGCATGGTATCGCTCGGCGGGAATGTGCAGGTGCTCGGCAAAAAGCCCGACGACTCGGCCTGGAGAGTGGGAATACAGGATCCGGAAGGAGACCGAGGGGAGCTGGCGGCGGTTCTGGAAGCGGAGGATTGTGCGGTTGTCACTTCCGGGGGCTATGAGAGATTTTTTGAGGAGGATGGGAACACCTATATCCATATTTTGGATCCTAGAACGGGGCGCCCGGCGGAAGGGGATCTGGCCTCGGTCACTGTGGTCTCCGAGGACGGAACGCTGGCGGACGCGCTTTCCACCTCCCTCTATATCATGGGATTTAATGAGGCGATCTCTTACTGGAGAAAAAATACGGATACGTTTGACATGGTGCTGATCACTGTGGATGGGAAGCTGTATGCGACGGAGGGGATCACGGACCGGATCCGGACAGAGAGGGAACTGTCCGGGATAACCTGATTTTTCTTGACAATAACCCGCAAAATCTCTAAAATGGAAAACGATATCGGTTGAAAAGAGGAGAAAGTAATGTCTGACGAAAAAATTCCATACAAGATATACCTCTCGGAGGAGGAAATGCCGAGAGACTGGTACAATGTGCGGGCGGATATGAAGACGAAACCGGCGCCCCTGCTGAATCCGGGGACCGGCGAGCCCATGACTTTTGAGGAACTTCGTCCCGTGTTCTGTGATGAGCTGGTGAAGCAGGAGCTGGACAACGACACGAGAGATATTCCGATCCCGCAGGAGATCAGAGATTTTTACAAGATGTATCGTCCGTCACCGTTGGTGCGGGCTTATTGTCTGGAGGAAAAGCTGCAGACGCCGGCAAAGATCTACTATAAGTTTGAGGGAAACAATACTTCCGGTTCCCACAAGCTGAACAGCGCCATCGCGCAGGCCTACTATGCCAAGAAGCAGGGGCTGAAGGGCGTGACCACGGAGACCGGTGCGGGGCAGTGGGGAACGGCGCTCTCCATGGCGTGCGCATATCTGGATCTGGACTGCAAGGTGTATATGGTAAAGGTGAGCTATGAGCAGAAACCTTTCAGGCGTGAGGTGATGCGCACTTACGGCGCTTCCGTGACGCCGTCCCCGTCCATGGACACAGAGGTCGGAAAGAGGATTCTGGCGGATCATCCGGGAACCACTGGTTCTCTCGGGTGCGCGATCTCAGAGGCGGTGGAGGTGGCGACAGGTACGCCGGGATACCGTTATGTGTTGGGCAGCGTTTTAAATCAGGTGTTGCTGCATCAGTCCGTGATCGGGCTCGAAGCGAAGGCGGCGATGGACAAATATGGCATTGTGCCGGATGTGATCATCGGCTGTGCGGGCGGCGGAAGCAATCTGGGCGGTCTGATCTCTCCGTTTATGGGAGAAAAGCTCAGAGGGGAGAAAGATTACCGGTTAATCGCCGTGGAACCGGCTTCCTGTCCGAGTTTTACAAGGGGGCGTTTTGCCTATGATTTCTGCGATACCGGTATGGTGTGTCCGCTTGCCAAAATGTATACGCTGGGCAGCGGCTTTATTCCTTCGGCAAACCACGCGGGCGGACTTCGTTACCATGGCATGAGCAGCACATTATCTCAGCTGTACCATGATGGATATATGGAGGCGGTTTCCGTGGAGCAGACCCGTGTCTTTGAGGCGGCGGAGCAGTTTGCCAGAGTGGAGGGAATCCTTCCCGCTCCGGAGAGCAGCCATGCGATCCGCGTAGCCATTGATGAGGCGATAAAGTGCAGGGAGACCGGGGAAGAGAAGACGATTCTCTTTGGGCTCACGGGAACGGGCTATTTCGATATGGTGGCATACGAGAAGTTCCACAACGGTGAGATGAGCGATTATATTCCCACCGATGCGGAGCTGGAGGAAAGCCTATCAAAGCTTCCCAGGGTGGCAGGACAGGAATAAGAGTTTCTATAAAATGGGATCACTCCAAAATGATTTTTTGGAGTGATTTTTTTGTGAAAATCATGTAAAATATATTATTGGTGAGAACCTGTCAGGAAATCATAAAGTATATCAGGAAAAAGAAAATGGGCGTACAGATGATCGGGATAGACCACAGCCTGGCGGAGATAGAAGTGAGAGAGAAATTTTCTTTTACAAAAAGTCAGGCCGCGGTTCTGATGAAAAAATGGATGGCATACCAGGGGATATATGGGATCGTTCTGCTCTCCACCTGCAACCGGATGGAGATTTATGTAAACTCTGAGAGCGGGATTTACGACTATTGTAAACTGGTCTGCGAGGAAAAGGGAGTGGACGAGGCAGAGTATCGCCCTTTTTTCCGTCTGCGGGATGGGAAGGAAGCGGTGCGGCATCTGTTTGAGACGACAGCGGGCCTGCGTTCCCTCATCGTGGGGGAGGATCAGATCCTGCCCCAGGTGAGGGAGGCGCTTTCCCGCGCGCGGGAGGAATACGCGGCGGACAGGGTGCTGGAAGTGATGTTCCGGCAGGCAGTCACTACGGCGAAGGAAATAAAGTCAAAGGTTCTTCTGTCAAAACCGAATCTCTCCAGCGCCGGAGAGGCGATAGCCTGTCTGAAAAAAAAGAACATGACGTTGTCGGGGAAAAAGTGCCTTGTGATCGGCAACGGTGTGATCGGACGGCTGACGGCGCAGACATTGTTGGAGGAGGGGGCGGATGTGACCGTGACAGTGCGCCAGTACCACAGGGGCATCGTGGATATTCCTGCCGGCGCGGCGCGGATAGACTATGGGAAGCGCTATGAGGCATTGCCGGATTGTGACTATGTCTTTTCCGCCACTTCGAGCCCGAATCTGACAGTGACAAAGGCGGCATTGGAAAAGTGCGGGCTGAGGAGAAGACAGATATTTGTGGACCTGGCGGTGCCGAGAGATATGGAGCCGGAGATCAGGGGGATATCTTCCATCACATTATATGATCTGGATGATTTTGGCAGGCAGGATATATCGCCGGAGATGAAAAATGGATTGGACGGAGCCTCTCTGTTGATCGACCGGGGTATGGAGGAGTTTTTTTGCTGGTATGAGTGCCGGGATCTGATTCCCACAGTGCAGAGAATCGCGAACCTCACGGCGAGAGATCTCTGCGGACGGCTGGAGAAACCTTTTCGGCAGGTGGAACGAGAACAGTGCAGAGAGTTGCTTTTGGCAGTGGAAAACAGTGGGAGCAAAGTGACGGCAGGATTATTGTTTGCGCTGCGGGATGGATTGGACACAGATACTTTTCGGGAATGTCTGGAAATTTTGGAAAGAAAGTTTACATAATATGCGGAGCGTTATGAGGGGAGAGAAGAGAAAGATCGTAATAGGTAGCAGAGAGAGCGTTTTGGCGGTGACCCAGACGAAACTTTTGTTGGAGTACATCAGGGAAAACTGTCCGGAAATTACGGCGGAGATTTTGACGATGAAGACCACAGGGGATAGAATACTGGGAAAAAGGCTGGAGGACATCGGCGGGAAGGGATTGTTTGTGAAGGAGCTGGACAGCGCTCTCAGAGAAGGGCGGACTCAGCTTTCCGTGCACTCTCTGAAAGATATGCCGATGGAGATGGACGAGGCGATCCCGATCCTGGGATTTTCGCGCAGGGAAGACCCGCGGGATGTGCTGGTTCTGCCGGAGGGGCGGGGGGAACCTGATCCGGAGCTTCCAATCGGGACTTCCAGCCTGCGGCGGGAGCTACAGTTGAGGAAGCTGTATCCCGGGAGAAAAGTGGAGATGATCCGGGGAAATGTGCCTGGCCGCCTGAAGAGGCTGGACAACGGAGAGTACGGCGCGCTGGTGCTTGCGGCGGCCGGTCTGAAGCGCCTTGGGCTTTCCGGTCGGATATCCCGGTATTTTTCCTATGGGGAAATGCTGCCTGCAGCGGGGCAGGGAATTTTAGCGGTGCAGGGCAGAAGAGATGTGGATTACCGTTTTTTGGAGGGGTTTTTTGATAAGGAGGCGCGGGACGCCGCACTGGCGGAGCGTGCTTTTGTGAGGGCGCTGGGGGGCGGATGCTCCTCGCCGACGGCCGCCTATGCGGTCTGCGAGGGAGAGAAGCTTGCACTGACTGGACTTTATGTAAACTGGAATGAAGAGACGGAAAGCCTGGGGAGGAAACCGGAGGGCGCGGATACGGAATACTGCTGCACGGGAGAGATCAGGGGAGACCGAAGAGAAGCTGAAAATCTGGGACGGGAGCTGGCGGAGAGGCTGCGCGGAAAAGCGGCGGAAAGGTGAGACGAATATGACAGGAAAGGTTTGGCTCGTGGGGGCGGGACCGGGGGGAGAGGAACTGCTGACGATAAAGGCAAAAAGAGTGATTGAGCAGGCGGAGGTCGTGGTTTACGACGCGTTGATCGGGTGTTCCGTGATGGATCTGGTTCCCGAGTCCGCGGAGAGGATCTATGTCGGTAAGCGGGCCGGCCATCACAGTATGGCCCAGGAGAAGATCAATGAACTGCTGTTGTCGTCGGCGGAGCAGGGAAAACGGGTCGTGCGTCTCAAGGGGGGCGATCCCTTTCTGTTCGGGAGGGGCGGGGAGGAGCTGGAACTGCTGGAGGAGCATCAGATTCCTTTTGAGGTGGTGCCCGGGGTGACTTCCGCCCTTGCCGTGCCCGCATATTTCGGGATCCCGGTGACGCACAGGGATCTGGCTTCCTCCGTGCATATTGTCACAGGGCATCAGAAAAAGGATGAACCTCTTGACATTTCTTTTGAAGCGCTGAAAGAAGCCGGCGGAACGATCGTCTTTTTGATGGGCATATCGAGTTTACATAATATTTCAAAAGGGCTTTTGAAAGCCGGTATGGAGCCACAGACAGCTGTTGCGATCCTGCAGCAGGGAGCCGGCGGCAGACAGAAAAAGATAAGCGGGACACTGGAGGATATAGAGAGGAAGGCCAAAGAGGAGGGGGTCTCCACCCCTGCGATCATTGTGGTGGGCGAAGTGGTCAGGCTGGGAGAAAAATTTTTCTGGTACGAAAAGCTGCCGCTGTCCGGGAAACGATTTATCGTCACAAGACCCAGGGAGAGGCAGCGGGAACTTGCACAGGGGCTGCGGGAACTTGGAGCGGAGGTAACGGAACTGCTGACTGTCGAAGTGCGGGGAATTCATCCGAATCCGAAGCTGCGGGAGGAGATCTTTCGTCTGTCGGACTATCGGTTTCTGGTGTTCACTTCCCCCAGCGGTGTGGAAGAATTTATGCGGGAACTGTTTGACATGGGGAAGGACGTGCGGCATATCGCGGGGACAACCATTGCGGTGATCGGCAGCGGCACGGCGAAGGTTTTGCGCCGCTACGGGCTTACAGCGGACAGGATGCCGGAGATATACAGCGGGAGAGCGCTGGGAGCGCTTCTCTCAAAAGAGTGCAGAGAGGGAGATAAGGTATTGATCGCCCGTTCCGACATCGGAAATCCGGAGCTGGTCACAGAGCTGCAACGGGAGAAGGATATAGAGGTCACGGATGTGACGGCCTATTATTTACATAATGCAGATAGAATGAGCCGTGGAGAAAACAGGTGCCCGGATGCGGAGCCGGAAAGTGCGGACGGCGTATTTTTCACAAGCGCTTCCACCGTCCGCGGCTTTTTCTCCCTGTATCCCCTACTGGATTTCTCGCGGATACGGGCTTTCTGCATCGGGGAGATGACGGCGCGGGCGGCGGAGAAGTGCGGAATGCAGGTGAAAACTGCAAGGATGGCCACGGTGGAGAGTCTGATACGATCCGCTCTGGAATAGAGATTATTTTGCGAACAGGAGATGACAGTTTATGAACGGGATGAAAAGAACGCGCAGGCTGCGTGGCAGCGGGCTGCTTCGGAAAATGGTGAGGGAGACGCGAATGGATATATCTTCTCTGGTGTATCCTGTATTTGTGGTGGAAGGAGAGGGAAAAAAGGAAGAGATCGCTTCCATGCCGGGGCAATATCGCTACAGCATCGACCGGCTGTCGGGGATGATGGAGGAACTGCGGCTGTCGGGCGTATCGGCGGTCCTGTTTTTTGGCATTCCCGATCACAAGGATGAGACGGGAAGCGGCGCTTATGCGGATGATGGGATTGTGCAGAGAGCGCTTCGCTATACGAAGGAGCATTATCCGGACATCTACTGCATCGCGGATCTGTGTATGTGTGAGTATACCTCCCACGGACACTGCGGTATTCTCTGCGGACAGGATGTGGATAACGACAGGACGCTTCCCTATCTGGAAAAGATCGCCGTTTCCCAGGCGCGTGCAGGGGCGGATATGATCGCGCCCTCGGATATGATGGACGGCAGGGTGGCGGCGATCCGGAGGGCGCTTGATGAGAACAGCTTCGCAGAGATACCGATCATGGCTTACTCTGCGAAATTTGCGTCCGCGTTCTACGGTCCCTTTCGGGAGGCGGCGGATTCCGCCCCCGCTTTCGGAGACCGGAAGACTTACCAGATGGATTACCACAACAGGTTGGAAGCTTTAAAGGAAGTGCGGTTTGACATAGAGGAGGGGGCGGACATCGTGATGGTGAAGCCGGCTCTCGCCTACGGGGACCTGATCCGCGAGGTGCGGGATATGGTGCAGGTGCCGGTGGCGGCGTACAGCGTCAGCGGAGAGTACGCCATGGTGAAGATGACTGCCGCGGCGGGTGGTATCGATGAGGAGAAGATCATGTGCGAGATGGCGGCGAGCGCCTATCGGGCAGGCTGTGATATCTATATCACCTATTTCGCGAAGGAACTGGCGCGCTGTATAAAAGAAGGAAAGATCGGGTAGAGAGAGGGCAGATATGACAAATTCAGAGAAGATATTTGCGGAGGCGGTAAAATATATTCCCGGCGGGGTAAATTCTCCGGTGCGGGCGTTTGGCTCCATCGGTTCCTTTCCGCGGATAATAGCGAGGGCGGACGGAGCAAAGCTCTATGATGAGGATGGCAGAGAGTATATTGATTTTGTCTGTTCCTGGGGACCGATGATCCTGGGACACAATCATCCGAAGATAAGGAGGGCGGTGCAGGAAGCCTGCGAAAAGGGAGTCAGTTTCGGCGCGGCCACGAAAGTGGAGGTGGAGATGGCGAAACTGCTCTGTGAGAGCATTCCATCCATCGATATGGTGCGCATGGTGAATTCCGGCACGGAGGCGGTGATGAGTGCGATCCGCGTAGCGAGGGGATACACGGGGAGGGATAAGGTCGTTAAGTTTGCGGGCTGTTATCACGGGCACAGCGACGGACTCCTGATACAGGCGGGATCCGGGGCGCTGACAGCGGGAATACCGGACAGTGCGGGTGTGCCGGAGAACTGTACGAAAGATACGCTCTCGGCGGTTTATAACGATCTGTCTTCCGTGGAAGAATTATTCGGGAGGTTTCCGGAGGAGATCGCCTGTATCGTGGTGGAGCCGGTGGCGGCGAATATGGGCGTTGTGTTGCCGGAGGACGGTTTTTTGGAAGGGCTGAGGAATCTCTGCGACCGATACGGAGCATTGCTGCTCTTTGATGAGGTGATCACTGGATTTCGCCTCTGCTTCGGCGGGGCGCAGGAGTATTTCGGCGTGAGGCCCGATCTCACCGCTTACGGAAAGATTATCGGCGCGGGTATGCCGGTGGGGGCATACGGCGGAAGACGGGAGATCATGAGTATGGTAGCCCCGGCAGGACCTGTATATCAGGCCGGGACGCTGAGCGGGAACCCGGTGGCGATGACGGCGGGGCTCGCCCAGCTGTCTCTTTTGCGGGAGCATCCGGAGTATTACAGGGAACTCCATGAGAAGGCGGATCGGTTTTTTGAGAGCATGGAGAGGATCGTCAAAAGTACGAAGGCTCCCTGTCAGGTGAATCATATTGCATCTCTGGGATGCCTTTTCTTTAGCGGTGAGCCAGTGACAGATTATCGGAGTGCAAAAAATTCCGATACAAAGGCGTATGCGGCTTACTGTAATGCGATGCTGGAGGAGGGGATCTATCTGGCGCCCGCGCAGTTTGAGGCGATGTTTTTGTCTGCGGCACACTCTTCGGAGGATCTGGAGAGAACCCTGACGGTTATTTCAAGCTGTGTGAGAAGGTATTCGGAACGATGTTACGGGGTTTGACGGATTTTTTATAATCCTGTAGAATAGAACAGGTTGCATACCGAAGGGTGGTTTTAAGATGGATAGAGTAAAAGAAATATATTGCAGAATATATCAGAAGGCGCTTCGGACTGCGCTTCCCTTTTTACCTTACCGGAATCCCAAAATATTGCAAAGTGTGACGGAGATCCCAAGTGTGTTGATCGAGAAGGGGCTGAAGCGTCCCCTTCTTGTGACGGACCGTTCCATCCGGGAACTGGGGCTGACAAAACGGCTGGAGGAGGTACTGGAGGAGAGTGGGGAGCCGGCCTTTGTCTATGACGGGACAAAGCAGAATCCCACCACGCAGATGGTGATGGAGGCGCTGAAGATATATCGGGACAATGGATGTGACTGCATCATTTCTTTTGGGGGCGGTTCGCCCATGGACTGTGCAAAGGGTGTGGGCGCCTGTGTGGCAAGGCCGAAAAAGCCTCTGAAGAGGATGGCCGGGATCCTGAAAATCGGCAGGAAGCTCCCTCTGCTGATCGCGGTGCCCACGACGGCGGGAACCGGAAGCGAGACTACACTGGCGGCAGTGATCGTGGATGGAGAGACGAGGCACAAATATGTGATCAATGATTTTCCTCTGATTCCCTCCTATGCGGTATTGGATCCGTCGGTGATCAGTATGCTTCCTTTCTCGATCGCAGCAGCTACCGGTATGGACGCGCTGACTCACGCGGTGGAGGCCTACATCGGGCGATCCACCACAAGATATACCAGAGGGGAAGCGAAAAAGGCGGTGCGGGCGGTATTTCACGATATAGAGGACGCGGCGGCCCACAGAAGTCTGCGGGCGGAGAAAGGAATGCTGATCGCGGCCCACAGGGCCGGGCGTGCCTTTACTCGTTCCTATGTGGGCTATATTCATGCGGTTTCCCATTCTCTGAGCGGGAAATACAATATGCCCCACGGAAGAACCAACGCGATATTGCTGCCCATCGTTCTGGAAATGTACGGACCGAAAGTTCATCAAAAGCTGGCGGAACTGGCAGTCTGCGCCGGACTTGGAAAGATGTCGGAGGGGCGGGAGGCGCTGGCGGAAAAATTCATCGCGGCAATCTATGAGCTGAATGAAAGGCTGGGGATCCCGAGAAGGATAGAGGGAATTTTGGAGGAGGATATCGATGTGCTGGCCGCCTGTGCGGACAGGGAGGCAAACCCGCTCTATCCGGTTCCAATTCTGTGGGACCGGGAAGAATTGAAAGAAATCTACAGAAAGGCGCGCGGCTGACCATGGAAAAGCAGGAGATACAGAAAATTTTAGACAGGCAGCGGGAGTATTTTGAGACCGGCGCCACCTATCCGGTCAGTGTGAGAAAAGAGGCGCTCCGCAGATTGTACGCCGGGATAGAGGAGCGGGAAGAGAAACTCTGTGCGGCCCTGAAGAAGGATCTGGGGAAAAGCGGCTCGGAGAGCTATATGTGCGAGATCGGGCTTGTGAAAAGCGAGATCACGTATATGCTGCGCCATGTGGGCCGGTTTGCGAGAGAAAAACGGGTGCCCACGCCTCTGGCACAATACGTATCGCGCAGCTTTGAGAAGCCTTCTCCCTATGGCTGCGTGCTGATCATGAGCCCGTGGAATTATCCTTTTCTCTTGACAATAGAACCTCTGGTGGATGCGGTAGCGGCGGGGAATACGGCGCTGCTGAAGCCGAGCGCTTATGCGCCGTACACGGCGGAGGCGATGACTGAGTTGATCGAGCACTGCTTTTTGCCGGAGCATGCGGCGGTGGTGAACGGCGGAAGAGAGGAGAACAAAAGCCTTCTGGAGATGAAGTTCGACTATATTTTCTTTACCGGCGGGAAGACGGTTGGCAGAGAAGTGATGCGCCATGCGGCGGAACATCTGACGCCTGTCACCCTGGAACTCGGGGGGAAGAGTCCTTGTATTGTGGACAAAACAGCAAATATTCCGCTGGCGGCAAAGCGGATCGTATTCGGAAAATTCCTGAACTGTGGACAGACCTGCGTTGCGCCGGATTATATCTACTGCGATGAGACGATAAAACAGAAACTTCTGCAGGAGCTGAAACGGCAGATCACGCTGCAGTACGGTGAGAAACCGTTGGAAAATGAGAATTATGGAAAAATCATCAACCAAAAACATTTCGATCGCCTGTGTGGATTGATCGATCGGGAGAAAACGGCTGTCGGCGGAGAGAGCGACAGCGGGACATTGCGGATCGCCCCCACGGTTATGGTTGACATAAATTGGAAAGATGCTGTTATGGGAGAGGAGATTTTCGGCCCCATACTGCCGGTGCTCACCTACGGCAATCTGGAGGAGGCAGTGCGGAAAATACGCCGGATGCCCAGTCCTCTCGCGCTGTACATCTTTTCTTCCGACAGGAAAAATATAAATTATGTAAACTCAAGAGTCTCTTTTGGAGGGGGCTGCGTCAATGACACATTGATCCATCTCGCCACCAGCGCGATGGGATTCGGAGGAGTGGGGGAAAGCGGAATGGGTTCTTACCATGGAAGACATGGTTTCGACACATTTACCCATAAAAAAAGTATTGTGGATAAAAAAACATTTCTGGATCTTCCCATGCGCTACCAGCCCTATAAGGATTGGAAAGACAGGATGATTCGGATGTTTGTAAAATAGAAAGGGGACAGATATGGAACAGTCATACACTATTTTTTCGGATATCTCGGCGGATATCCCGGCTTCTTACGCGAAAGAAAACGATATCCGCTTTATAGCGATGCAGTATACTCTGGGAGATGAGGACAGAGTGTGCACAGGGATAGAAGAGGAAGAAGTATTAAAGAGGTTTTACGACGGACAGCGCGGAGGGGATATGACAAGGACATCCCAGATATCACCGCAGATCTACATGGATATTTTCACACCCGTGTTGGAAAGCGGAGAGGATATCTTATATCTGTCGCTCTCTAGCGGTCTTTCCAGCACATATCAGTCATCCTGTCTTGCGGCGGAACAGCTGAAAGAGAGATTTCCGGACAGAAAAATTGTCTGCGTGGATTCCCTGGCGGCTACCGGCGGCATGGGATTGCTTTTGGAGAAAGCGGTTCTGAACCGTGCGAGGGGGATGAGTGTCACGGAGAGCGGGAGATGGCTGGAGGAAAACAGGCAGCGGGTCTGCCACTGGTTTATGGTGGAGGATCTGATGTATCTAAAGAGAGGCGGAAGAGTATCTGCCGCTACGGCCGTGGTGGGGGCGGCATTGAATATCAAACCGATTTTGAAGATCGAGGAAGATGGGACCCTGAAAAATTTTGCCAAGACGAGAGGGGTTAAAAGAGCGCTGGAAGCCCTGTTGGAGCATTATGAGGCAGCCAGCGAAAAAGAGGAGGAGGAGCGAATCTATGTATTGCATGCGGACGCTCCCGAAAATGCAGACTATCTGGAGGAGCGTGTAAAACAGATAAATCCGCGGTGTAATGTCACTAAAATGATGCTCAGCCCTATTATCGGCGCACATACAGGCCCCGGCATGTGTGCTGTTGTACATTTTGGAGAGCGCTGATATGAGACAGACGGGCAAGTATTTTCCCCTGTTTGTTTCACTGACAGGGAAACAGGTTTATATTGTCGGTGCGGGGAAGGTAGCCGCAAGGAGGGCAGAGGTACTGCTTTCTTTTGGGGCGAGGCTATTTGTCGTCGCGCCGAAGTGTACGCCGGAACTGTTGGGGCTGCTCAAAAAGAAGAACGGAGAGAATCTGGTCTATCAGAAAAAAAGTTTTGAGGAGGCTGATCTGATCGGAAAAGATATTGTGTTGGCGGCGACGAACGATGAGGAGTTAAACCACAGGATAGCAGTGCTATGCAGGGAAAAGGGGGTGCCTGTCAACAACGCCTCCCGGAAAGAAGATTGTGATTTTTTCTTTCCGGCCATTTTGCAGGAACAGGGACTCACGATAGGGGTCAGTTCCGGCGGGGGCGACCACAAAAAGGTGGCCAGGGTTTGCGAAAAATTAAGGTGCTTCTTCGGGATATCCTTTTAAAATAAGAAAGGATATCCCGTTTTTTGTGTCCACGGTTTCCACGACTCTCAGACGAACACCGGGATAATTTTCGGCATAGAAATTTTCCAGATATTCATAGTTTGTCTCTTCCGTATCCATAAAGACGGCATAGACGGAAGGGTCTTCGCAGAGGGAAAGGGCGGGATCCGTGATGTCCTGTTTTTCCAGCTTTTTTTCATACCAGGGACTTTTGGCGGCCCATCCGCCCATAAAAAGATAATTGCTGTTTACATAAGATTCATCGCATAGGGCTTCTTCCGTAAAATAAGCAAAGGAATTGGTGTCCAGATAGTAGAAAGAATCCGGATGCTCTTTGAAGTAATCTTTCATATATCGGAAGGAATCGGAAAATTCCAGAAGAGCTTTTGCCTCCCCGGAGACGGCATTTGCGTGAGGAATCCCAGAGCGGACACAGGTAAATGCGATGACAAAGATCGATAAGATCCATGCGGCGCGGCTGAGTTTTTGGCCGGAAAGATCTTCTTTCTTTGTAGTCTGCCATATTTTATATGTGAAAGCAACGGCAAAGAGGACCGCAAGTTCCGCCAGATAAACGGTCTGGGAGATGCGGACGGGAAGCCTGCCGTAAAAGATCAGATAGGCCCAGATGACCATGCGGGCGGACAGCAGGAAAAAAATATCCCGGAGAGCCCTCCACTTTCGTGAGAGGAGAGCACATAGGATAAAGAAGAAATAACAGCGGTATACGAGGAGATTCAGCGGTTTATCCGCGTCGGAACGGTGTCTTTCCAGAAAGAAGGTGATCATTTCCGATGCCTTTTGGGAAAAGCTTCCCATAGAATCATGGCGCTCCTGTTTGGAGATGCTCTCCAGCACTTCCATGCTGTGCCGGTTGATCGCGGGATCCAGGATCAGACTGTAGCGCCGGGAGGCTCCTTCGTAAGAGGAGCGGCTGATTCCCAGTTCCCGGTATGTCTCCTCATATTTGTCATAGTCTGGGTAGCCTTCGTAGTCATAGATCGTGGTGCGGGCTTTTGTGTATTCGGTAAAATTGCGCCACACCTCCTGCCGATAGACAGTTTTTTCAAGGACAAGGAGGGAAGTTGACAAAAGGATAAATATACCCGCGAGATACAGCAGATTTTTTCGCTGCTTTTTCTCTGCATCCAGATATTTGCTCAGAGCGATCATGCCGAAAAAGGGGAGAAACATAAAAAACACCTGGTTTCGGATGCAAAAAGTGCAGGCGGAAAAAATAAAGAAAAGCAGATGATTTTTTAAGGTCTCCCGAAAGGAGGAGGAAAGAGGGGCATGGAGAAAAAGAAAGAGCGCGCCGCAGCCTGTCAGGCCGGTCACTATCGTGTATTGCAGCAGGGCGGCACAGGGAAACAGATAGCCGTAGCTGAAGAGACAGAAGAAACAGATGATAAGCAGACGCTGAAGCAGGTTTTTTCCTGATTGCACAGATAAATACAGCATTACAGTCATGGCGAGCCCAAACATGACGTACAGGGACAGACCGTACCAGGGAAGGGACGGAATCAGTCTGTAGAGAGTGGAGATAAGCAGTCCTGCCGGGTAGGAGATATAGTGCAGACGACTCTCCGCCTCTCCGCTCATCTCCCCTGAAGCGATCATCCTCAAAAACAGATCGTCGTTTGTCTGGTAGATAAACGGGGAAAGATAATGGAAGAAGCAAAAAAGCAAAAAGACGACGAGAGTGCAGACTGCCGCTGCGGCGGTTTTTTTATTCATTTTCATCTCTGTAACCCTTTAAAATCAGAAATTGAAGTTCATTGGAGACATCTACCGTATCTGCAACTTTCAGGGAGACGCCCGGATAGTTTTCGCGATAAAAATCCTCCAGATAATCGAAGCTGATCCCCTCGGTATTCATAAAGATGACATAGACATCGGGGGATTCAAAGAGGGCGGAAGCCGGATCGGAAATACCGCTTCTCTCAAATTTGGCATCATACCAGGGACTGTGCGGGATCCAGCTGCCAAGATAGATAAAATTGTCATATTCCGCCGCGCCGCCCTGCAGGGCATCCTCGGTAAAAGAACCGAACGAGTTCATATCCAGATAGTAAAAATTGTCCGGATGGGCACGGAAATAGTCTTTTATATCCACAAAAGACTGTGAGAACTGGAGCCGGGAAGAGGCTTCCCAGGCGGCGGCTTTTGCTTTCGGAAAACCGAAACGGAAGCATACGACAGTGAGGAGAAAGATCGTAAGTGCCCAGAATGCGCTGCACAGGCGCGGCCGCAGAGTCCCATTCACACTGTCACGGGCGGAAACTTTGTGCAGGCTCCATATTTTGCCGCCGAAAGCTGTGGCGAGAAGTATGACCAGCTCCGCCAGATAGACAGATTGGGATACTCTCGAGGGGAGTCTGCCGTAAAAAATCAGATATGTCCATATGACCATCCGCGCGAACCCCAGAAACAGAATATCCCGGAGAACCGTTTTATTTCCGGAGATAAGGCCGCAGAGAAAAAACAGGATATAGCAACAGTACACCAGAAGATTCAGAGGTCTGTCGGTGTAGGAGAGATGTCTGTCGAGAAAGAAAGCGGACATCTCCCGGATCTTTCCCGGAAGTTCCGGGAGGGAGAGACGGTGCTCCTTCTCTATGACGGACGCCAGGGTCTCCATGGTTTCCCGGTTGATGCCGGGCTCCAGGGCGATACAGTAATGATGGGCGGCGGCCTCATAGGAGGAACGGGTTATCCCGAGAGATCGGTAGGTCTCCTCGTGGGAATCGTAGTCCGGATAGCCCTCGTAATCGTAGATCGTCTCGCTGGCTTTGGTGTATGCGGAGAAAGTGTGCCAGTCCTGCGGACTGTAGGCCGCTTTCTCGATCAGAAAAAGGGAGCCGATAACGGCTATAAAAATACCGGTCAGAGCAAGGAGATTCTTTCTGCGCCTGTTGAGGCAGAAAAGACTCACGGCGGGATCCTTTCCGGCATCCAGATATTTTCCCAATCCGATCATGCCGATCATGGGGAAGAACATCAGAAAGGCGTTTCCCCGGACGGAGAAGCTGCACGCGGAGAGGAGAAGAAAGACGACGTTGTTTTTCAAAGTTTCCCGGAGAGAATCGGCGGGGGAGGAGAGCGCAAAGAGAAAGAGCGCTCCGCATCCTGCAACAGCAGTTACGGTAGTGAACTGTAATTCTGCGATATGGAGAAATAAAAAGCCATAGCTGAAAAGACAGAACAGGACGGTGGTGAGCAGACGCACCGACAGGCTTTTTTCCAGCTTCAGGAGCGAATAGAGCACAATGACCATTGTCAAAAAAAAGATAGAGCAAAAAAACAGCCCATACCAGGGGAGCTGCGGAAACAGCTTATACAGACCGGAGATAAGAAGGCCCGCGGGATAGGAAATATAGAAGGAACGGGCGCAGGGAGTTCCGGTCATCTCCCCGGAGAGGATCATTTTCAGGAACGGATCGTCGTTCGTCTGAAAGATGAACGGAGAGAGGCTGCGAAAATAGGAGAACAGCAGCGCGATGATGCAGATGGAAAAAATTCCAGTAAACAGGGATCTGTAAGTTTTCATACGTTCTTTTTTCCTTTCCGGAGTACAGTAAATATGGGAGCGGTCTGATTAAGAAGCCGGCACATTCCGTATCCCCCACAGGGGAGCATAAAGACGGCATAGGGCAGTACATATCTGCCGCTGGCCTCCCAGGCGAGAAAAAGGAGCGCTCCCCCGAAGGCCGTGAGCGGAAATAAGTAAAGGAAAACGGTATCCTTCTTTTTATCCAGAAAGCAGACGAAGGAGCATATGGCGCAGAGCAGATAGAGAACCATCTGGTAGTTGGTCATATAGGCTTTCAGGACTCCGTAGAGAGGTCCGGAAAAGCAGCTCTCTATGACGGGAAGCCTCTCACCGAAAGGGACAAAGGTGGAATCAAAGACAGACCAGCCGGTGTTGAACCATTGAATGCAGAACTTTTTCCAGAAGAACTGCAGACCGTATCCCGGGTGGGCGGCAAAGTAGGAGAGCTGCCTTCGATAATCATTCCAGCCGATCTCGGAGGCGGTTTCGGCGTCGTAATCCGCTGCCTCCGTGAATGTCTCGAAATTATACCCGCTGTAATGTCCGGGTCCCGCTTCCGTCTCCATAAGCCCCATGGCGAGATAAGTGCTGGCGGGGATACCCGGATTGAGGCGCTGTCCCGACCGTTTGGCGTAGAGATTTTGCACCATCGGAATGACGCTGAAGGAGAGAGCGAATAGCAGAAGAAAATATACAAGGCAGAGGGCAAGCCTTTTGGAGGAAAGCCTGCGCCTGTTTTGCAGAAGCCATAACACGAGAATGATGCCCAGGGCGATCATAAAAACGAGAGAATTTTTCCGCACCAGAACGCCGCAGGTCAGGGAAAGCAGCGCGAGGAAGCCGTGGAGAACTTTTCGGGCGGGGGAGAACTTTGTCTGTCCCTCCAGAGTGAGAAGCAGCATCCATGTTCCGAACAGCAGAAAGGCGAAAGACGGAATTTCGCCGTAGATATAAGAGCCATACATGATGAAGGGCAGGCAGAAGTCTGTCAGGAGCAGAGTGTAGACCTGCGCGTCCTTTTCCCGAAAAATGCGTCCGCAGAGAAAATACTGGGAGACTGTGCAGACGACGAGACAAAGAGCATTGACGCCCTGCAAAATGTGAAAGTTGTCACTTCGAACAATGCGGAAAATAATTTCGTAAAAAAAAGCCAGTCCCAGTTGAAAGGGGTATACGGAGAAGTAGGAATCCCGGTAGGAGATAGCGCTGAAATCATCAGCGGCAAAACGTTTGGCGGCGTAGTAGACGGAACCGCAGTCGGAGGCGGGACCGCTCTTGGAGAAATAAGTCCACAGGAGCGACGCGCCGAAGATCCAGAGGCAGCTGAGAACCAGCAAAACCCCGGCACCTTTTTCAAAGCGCAGGAATAATTTTCCGATTCCCGTGAGGAGAGCCAGAAAACAGCACAAAAACAAAAGGTTGAGAAGCGGATTATCCCAACCGAGCTGAATGACGATCTCATAGGCATTTTCCAGATAGGCAGTTCGGAAAAAAGAGGACACTGCCAGAATGCCGAATAAAACAAGGGATGATATCTGTAAAAAACGAATACAGAATGTGTAAAATCTTTGCATGAAACTGCGCGTCCTTTCCTGATGGCTATTATATCATATAAAGAGGGAGAAAGCAGTAAATTTTTTCCCGAAATATGGAAAAGAGGGGTAATGTATTTACAAAAGCTGCCGATATAATAATTGAAAACCTGTCATGGCTGGAAATGACAGGAGTAAACGGATTTACAATGAATGAGCTACGGAGGGCGAAGAAATGAATAAAGTAGGAAGCTATGATGCGTATGTGAATAGCTATCAGAATTACGGGACACAGTCCAGGACCCAGAGAGGATCGGCGGCGGGAAAAGCGAATGAGACTGCATCCGCAAAGCCGGTGGAACTGAGTCAGAATGCGAAGAATCTGTTGAAGGAATTACAGCATAAGTACGGCAATATGGACATCATTGTCGGAAATTTTGAGGCGGAAGAGGACGCACAGGCTTATCTTGACCGCGGGACAAAAGATTACAGCGTTCTGATCGGGGTGGAAGAGCTGGAGGAGATGGCGAAAGACAAATCCGTGAAGAAAGACTACATGGATAAGATCGAGAGGGCCAGGGACCAGCTGGCTTATTTGCAGACGCAGCTGGAGGATTCCGGTGAAAACGTGAAGAAGATGGGAGTTGTCTTTGAGAAGGATGGCACCAGCACACTATTTGCATCCCTGGAGAAGTCTGGAGAGCAGCAGAAGGAGCGGATAGAGGAAGCCAGAGAGGCAAAACAGGCTGAGAGAAATCAGGTTTCATACGGCAAGACAAAGCGGACGACCGTAAAGGCAAAGACGACGGAGGAACTGCTTGAAAAGATAAGAAATGTGGACTGGAGTAAGGTGGAAGAAATGGATATACCTAAAACCGGCGGCAAATTTGATTATTTTGGGTAGGGATACATAAAATAAGGAAAGCTGAGAGCCATATCAGAATGTCTGATATGGCTTTTTCATATATTAAATAACAAAGCGGGAGTCAGAAGGAAAAACCGAATGAAAAGAAAGAACCTTTATGGCCTGTTGATGCGGGCGGGGGTAATGCTGGAGGCAGCTGCACTTATCTGCCTGATCGCTACCGGAGTTACGTCAAGAAAGGGAAAAGAGGAGGAGACAAAACAGACAAGCGCGGGCGGCATCTGGGAAGTACTGGAAAAGCATCAGAGAGGGGAGATCGTGGAGACACAGTCCGGCGATTATATAAAGTGGGTGGATTTCACGGTTCCGGCGGATGCCCTGACAAAGGCCTATCAGTATGACGTTGACAGTTACGGACAGGAGATCCATCTGAACTGGATCGAATTGTTGGCATATGCGGCTGCACGGCAGGGCGGCGATTTTGGGAAGGCGGCTATGAAAAATATTGATGAGTGTGCTGCCGAGCTGCAAAAGGGCAAGACCATGGAGATTCTGACGGAGAAGCTGAAATACTATCCCTATTATCTGGAGGCTTACACGGCGGTGTTGGGCGGCTTTGTGGGAGAGTATGAGATGGATGGAGAAAAGCGTTATGGTTTAAAGGCCTACTCTCCGATCGCGGCGGGTTTTTATTATACGGATTATGATGATTTTGGGGCATCCAGGAGTTACGGTTATGCGAGGCCTCATCTGGGGCATGATATGATGGGGCAGATCGGTACGCCGATCGAAATAATATGCAGAACCTGCGCATCAAAAAATGATGTGCAGGTTTTCGCCTTCTAAGACGCATTTCTTTATGATCTTTCGTATCAACTCATTTTTTCCAGTATATTCTATAGAATCAAAATTGTCCAACAAATAGCAGATATTCTGATAAATAAAGCGCTCAGTCTCCTGGATTGTGCGGATGGAGGCGTTCCGGAGCTCCGCCTTGCGCAGCTCTGTTTCCAGGGCTTTTTTCTTTTTATCCAGCTCTTCTATTTTAGAGACGATATAAGCGGCTGCGGGGGAATCTGTTGCGCCCATCAGGGCGGCGGTAAGGTTATCGATGGCGGCGCCGGCCTGCTTTAATTCTTCCCTGATGGAGGATACGCTGTGGATGGAGCCGCCGGCGTCTGGCCGGAGTTTAAAACCGTCCGGGTTAAAACGGATCCGGCGGAGCTGTCTCAGAAATGCCTCCTCCACCTGCTCTGTGCGTATGTAACCCGTATTGCATTTGCCTTTGCCCTGCCGCATCATATCCGTACAGCAGTAGTAGGAGAAGATGTGCCCGTTCTTCTGATAGGTTCGCACATCCATCCTGGCGCCGCAGCGGCACCGCAGAACGCCCTTTAAGATGCCGCAGTCATATTTGGCACTGCGGATCATCTTATTGATGCCAAGGCGGTTCTGGGCGGCGATCCACTGGTCGGCCGGCATCACAGGCTCATGGACGCCGACGGCGATCGTCCAGTCAGACTTCTCCTGTTTTTTCTGGGCGGCCTTTCCGTTTTTGGTTTTGCCGTAACCGATCAGGCCCTTTTTGCCGTCAAAAAGATCCGGATCCGGCAGGCTGCAGCCCTGATCGTGAAAATAGTAGTAGGCCTCCATACTGTTTTGACAGTAGACAGGGTTGGTGATGATATTATAGATCTGGGAGGTGTTGAGGAACTTCCCGCTCTGGCTCCTGATGCCGTGATCCCTGCAGTAACGCTCCGCCGCAGTAATCGTATAGCCGTCGAGCAGGAGCTTATAGAGCAGTTTTGGGAGCCAGATCTTCTCCGGATCAATGATCAGGAAGGAGTGCTCTTTGTCGCCGCATTTCTGTCGGATGGATTTCATGCCGCTGGGAGATCTGCCGCCGGTCCACTTCCCGGAAGTGCCCAGGGCGTGCATGTTGTCAGCCACACGCTCGGAAGTGTTTTCCCGTTCCAACTGCGCAAATGCGGCAAGGATGTACATTACCGTCCTGCCCATGGGCGTGGTGGTGTCAAAAGATTCCTTTACGGAGACGAAAGATACATTGTGCTGCTGGAATACCTCGTACATGGCGGAGAACTCCTGCACGTTGCGGCTGATCCGGTCCAGCTTGTAGACCATCACCACATCCAGCATATTTTTTTTGACATCGCTCATCAGTTCCTGGAAGCCGGGGCGGTTTGTATTCTTTCCGGAGAAGCCTTCGTCCTGATCGTAGATCCTGAAGGTGATATCCTTGTCCTTGAAGATGACACCGGCGTAGTCCCTGCAGAGCTGGATCTGCACGTTGACAGAATCGCTGTTGTCTCGGTATACGGATTTGCGCGGGTAGATCCCTACGGTGAACATACTTTATCCTCCTGTACAGTTTACTGGCAGCAGGGCATAAAAATGCCCGGCACTGGGCGGATTTTTTGCATTTAGTTAGAGCTGCAACGCCGCAACAGGATCAGGCATATACCAATCTTCCTTTGGGTTCGGGGATCTCAAGCCCCCGCTCAAGAGTAACTTCGATCCATTCTTTAATAATGGTTTCGGAATTTTTGATTGCCTCTTCGACGGTTGCCCCATCTGCCATACATCCGGGAAGTTCTGGGACTTCTACAATAAATGCATTGTCATCGTTGGACCAGTAAATAATGCGTTCGTATTTATACATTGCGCACCTCCTTATAATTGAATCTGATATTTTTGTAAAAATAATCTAACTTGTTTTACCTGATAAGGTTTTGCCATATTCCCGATAGGCTGTATATTTATATTCTCAGGAAGGTTACTATAAGAATATATGAAATGGTCGCCTTTTATGCGGCATTCAAAACCTAATACATCCAGCAGTTTTTGCAGATCTCTAAATTTTATATTTTTATCCTGCATACCGGTTATTACAGATAAATATAGTTTTTCCAAAGTTGCCATTTTATAATAAACGTTCTCCTCTCTTTAAAATTTTGGTATATTTTATAAGGTTATAATTTATCAACTACCCTGTCCATACATAAAGAATCTTCTGTAAGTGGGATATTTTTAGTTGATGTTGCGACGTCGCAACTGGTTATAATTTATCAACTACCCGCCCCATGCAAAGAGAGTCCTCTGAAAGCTGGATAATTATTGGATTTGTTCTATTTCCCCAGTATCAATATTGACATGATACTCACTGAGGAGAGTTCCAGAGCAGGCTAATTTGGCATTTTAAATTTGTCGGGCAATCTTTTTGTAAGTATTTGCACAAATCAAAAAGAAAACACCTAAAGCAATAAATAATATTCCTATCGGCAACAAAGCAAAACCAGATAAGATAATGATCCATCCACATATAATAAAAAATAAGCGAAACCTCATTATAGTTTTTGGGGTGTAGAATTTATTCCCAATTTTGGCTTTTCCATCTTTTACAATAATATTAGAGTTTGTATTCTTATTAGGAGATATTGAAGTCGTAGTGCTCTTTTTATTTGTAGTTGCTTTAGCATTTGTCTGGCTTTTTTGAGTAGTCCCTTTTTTAGCGGAGGACTGGGAAGCTGCCTTTTTAACAGAAGCTAATCCATCAACTGTAGTTTTATTATATACTTTGTTATACATGGCTTTTTGAGGATTTTTAATAAGTCCTGCGCCCTTTTTACCATATGTTGGGTTAATTGCACGTTTTGCGGCTCGTTTATATTTACCAACGGTTCTGGCTTTAAAGCTTTTTTCCAAATTTGGTGTTCTTAAACCTATTTTCATTAGAAATTTCCTCCCCAAATCGTATTTTCATATTTTAGAATTTTCCTCTTAGCTCCACGACTTTACCAATGATTTTTACTGGCTTAGACAAAATTTCTTCGTTGCTGAAAAACATAGGGGCATAACTTGGATTATTGGAAATAAGTTCTATACCATCCCGGTATTTGCGGAGCCTTTTGCATGTTGCATCATTACCGTTTACCATAGCGATAACAACATCACCGCTTTCGGCATCATCCTGCTGTCGGACAATAACTATGTCACCTTCATAGATACGGGGCTCCATGCTGTCACCGTGGATCTGCAGTCCAAAAAAGTCACCAGTGCGGGCAAGCTCTTCTGTGATCTCTTCCGTATCAATGATATTCTCAATGGCTTCTATCGGGATACCGGCGGCTACACGGCCGAGGACGTTAATAGTAACACCTTTTGATTTATTAGTATTGGAAAACGGCTTATCATCTATTAAATCTGATTTTCCAACATTGAAGTAATCAGCCAGTCGTTGAACTTTTCCCATTCTTGGAATAGCTATGCCTTGGCACCATGTGTTAAAAGTTTGTGGAGATACGTCTATAGAATCGGCAATCTCTTTTTGAGTTTTATTTGATAAAGAGATATAATGATTCAAATTTTTAGAGAATATTTTTTTCTGTTCTTCATCTGTCAATCGCTTCACCCCCCAATTCAAGCTGACTATACATGTATAATACAATAAAATTTTATTATTAGCAACTGAAAATCAAAAAAAATTTTATTTTGGTATTGGCATCAAATTAAATTTGATTTATGATAAAGAAAAAACAGGAGGTGAACAGTATTTTGAAAAAGTTGCAGATCAGTTTGGCGGCGGCAAGAGTAAACGCTGGAATGACACAAGAAGATGCAGCAAAGGCTTTAAATGTTGGGAAACAGACGATAGTAAGCTGGGAAAAAGGAACATCAGAGCCTAAAATGTCACAGAGTAGAGCTCTTAGTGAGTTATATAAGATGCCATTAGACTATATTTTTTTACCACAAAAATCAAATTAAAATTGATTATCAAAAAAATAAAATGAGGAGGTGAGGGAGATTTCAGCTACAAAAGTAAGCGTCAAATAAGATAGTGGATAGAAAAATAACCACCACCCTTCTATAC
>CANRWP010000012.1 GCA_947643595.1 uncultured bacterium
GTTTTATGAACCCTTATACAAGTGCGTTCAAAAATACACTTTATTTTTCACTCTTATTCTCCTTTTATATTTTTCTGATCTGCTCCGCCTACAGGCAGCTCTGGTAGACAGCCTGAATTTCCTCTCTGCTGAACGGAACGTAACTGTTTTTCAAAAGCCTCTGCTGATTGTCCACCGTGCTCTGCGCGAAAGGAGCGATATCCTCCTGCACTACACCGTACTCCCGCATTTTTTTCGCGGGAAGCACTCTATCCAACAGTTCTCCCAGAAGATCCACCGCGCTCTCATCACTGTCCGTCCGGCCAAAACCTCCCGCTTCCATATTTTTCTTCAAAATATCCTTCAGCTCATCCAGTCTGCCGCCCGGAGCCTTCTTCTCATACCATCTTAAGACCGGAACAAAATACTGATAATTGCTCTCGCCATGGGGCACATGATATTTGCCGCCGATGGCATATGCCATCGCATGGACGGCGCCGCAGCCGTTGTTGGAAAACGCGATGCCCGCCATACAGCTCGCGGTCAGATAATCTTCCGCATCCTCCTTCCATGCCTCCTGCCCTTCTTTCGCGATCCTGCAGTATCCCGCCAGTATCATCTCGATCGCCCTGACAGAATACATTTCGGAAAATACGCTGGCCGCAGGATTCAGGTAGGATTCCACCGCATGAACCAGAGCGTCTATGGAACTGGTGGCAAACACTTTATACGGAAGACTTCCCAGAAATTCCGGAATCAGCACCGCCTTGTCCGCAAACATACCCGCAGAGACCATCCCCTGCTTTGTCCCCAACTTCGTTCTGTTTAAAACCGCGATATTCGTGACCTCGCTGCCCGTGCCGCAGGTCGTCGGTACGATAATCAGTTCCTTTCCCTTTTTCAGAGAAGCCATCTTATCGTACATATCATCGATGTCCTTTCCTCCCTCCAGCACCAGCACTTTGGCGATATCAATGATCGTACCGCCGCCCACGGCTATGATTCTCCTGGCATCGTATTTTTTGACTTCCTTCAGAATAGCTTCCGCCATAATGTCCGTAGGCTCTCCCGCACCGAACTTTTCCTGATAGATCACACCGCACTTTAAATTCTCCGCCGCCATAATGGGATGATAAATATACTCGTTTGTCAAGATCACATCCCGCTCATCCAGAGCATAATCCGCCGCAAACTCTCTGAACGTACCATAGGACTGAATTTCGGGTCTGATCAAAATCTGTTTCATCGCTGTTTTTCCTCCTGTCCCTTAAATTCATCAAAATCAAAGTCTTCGTAAAACGTATATTCAATGGCGGAGAGCTGTGGCGCATAAAAACATGCCAGTTTTAACGGCTCATCCCCCGTGTTCCAGACCATATGCGGAACCTCCTGCGGAAACAGCAGCACGGATCCCGGTCTCAGTTCAAACAATTCTTTTCCCACTTTTGCTCTCCCTGACCCGGAAACCACATAGATGGTCTCCTCCCCGTTGTCATGAGCGTGAGCCGGTTTTGCCCTCGCCCCCGGCTCATACACCGTAATACAGATGGAACTGTACTGCCCGCCTGTGGTTTCCGGAGTCTGCACCCATGTCACCGTCCTGCCAGGCATCTGTTTTTTAAACATATTCTCTTCATGTGCCAGTAAATTCATCTTTCAGTTCCCCACTTTCACAAGTACTTTAAACGCGTCTTTACATTTTTCCGCATATTCAAACGCTTCTGTCACTTCTTCCAAGTCAAACACTCTGCTGATCAGTTTATCCAGCTTTTCGTCCAGCACTCCGTCGATCACCATACGGACGGCTCCGCCAAAATTGTACTGGTTGTGAATGCGCACCCCCTGGATCCGGAGTTCCTTCGCAAATACTTTTCCCGTATCCACCGGGTAAGGTCCCTTTGTCATGGCGATCTGAACGATCGTTCCGGTATTTTTCACGTAATCCACAAGTGTCGTGACGGCGTTTGGAACACCTGCCGCCTCAAATCCGATATCGTACATCCTCCCGCCATTCACGGAAAGAAGCTTCTCCTCAAAATCCGCTGCCACAGGGTCAAGGGCGATAAATCCGAACTCCTCCGCCAGTTTTCTTCTGCTCTCCACCACCTCGGAGACAACCACCCTGCCTGCCCCGCTCCTCTGAGCCACAAGACCGATCAGAAGACCGATGGGACCGCCGCCGATCACCAGCACGTTTTCCCCCACCTGCATGCCGCTCATCCGGACATCATGTACCGCGACAGCCAGAGGCTCTATCAAAGCCGCGCGCTTCAGATCGATGTCTTTCGGTATGGCAAACAGCTTTTTTGTCTTCACTTTCACATATTCCGCGAAGCCGCCGTCCGCATGCACTCCGATGATCTTCAGCTGAACGCAGGCATTGTCCTCCCCCTTCGCGCAGGAGTCGCAGATGCCGCAGGTTATCAGTTCCTGAGCCGCCACCGTATCGCCGATCTCAAACTGTTCACTGCCTTCCCCTTTTATCTCCACCAGTTCCCCCACAAACTCATGTCCGGGAATTCTGGGGAACGTTGCCGTGGGATGATGCCCGTGCAGGACATGTATATCCGTTCCGCAGATGCCGATATACTGTACCCGGATCAGCGCTTCCCCTTCCCCGATCACCGGTTTTTCTCTTTCCACCAAATGCATCTTTTCCGGATGCTCAATCACCAATGCTTTCATTTTCCGCACCCTCTCCTCTATTTCCTCATCCGCACTTTTTCCACGGCCGCCACTATATTTTCCGCTTTCAGTTCAAATCTTTCCGCCAGATAATCCACCGGTCCCACCTCGCCGAACTGATCCTGTACACCGACCATTTCCACTGGTACGGGACTGTTTTTCACGAGAGCTTCCGCCACCGCACTGCCAAGACCGTTGATCACATTATGGTTTTCCGCCGTAACGATGGCTCCGGTCTCCCTGGCTGCCTTTACCACCGCCTCCGTATCGAGCGGTTTCCAGGTGAACATATTCAGCACCCGCGCACCAATTCCTCTCACGCTCAGTTCCTCCGCCGCCTTCAAAGCCTCCGCCACACAATACCCGGAAGCGATGATCGTCACATCCTTACCTTCCCGAAGCGTTACCGCTCTGCCGATCTCAAAGGTGGAGCCGTCCTCATAGATCCTGACGGACTGTTTCCGCACCAGTCTCATATAATGCATGCCGTAGACACCGGAGATCTGACGGATGATGTCCGCCAGCATCACCGTGTCCGTCGGCTCTAAAACTGTCATCTCGGGAATTCCCCTCATAATGCCCATATCCTCAAAAGGCATATGGGTGCCGCCGTTTAAGGCCGCCGTAATGCCGGGATCGGATCCCACCAGCTTTACATTTAATTTGGCATAGGCGCCGGACACGAAAACCTGATCACAGGCCCTCCGGGTGATAAAAGGGGCAAACGTATGTACAAATGGAACCTTCCCCACCGCGGAAAGTCCTGCCGCAACCCCCACCATATTTGCTTCCTGGATCCCACAGTCTACCGTCTGCTCCGGAAATTTTTGTAAAAAGGG
This sequence comes from uncultured bacterium, assembly GCA_947643595.1. Classification (GTDB taxonomy): domain Bacteria; phylum Bacillota; class Clostridia; order Lachnospirales; family Lachnospiraceae; genus 1XD8-76. The sequence continues at coordinate 3,504 of CANRWP010000012.1, forward strand.
CTTTGTCCCCATCGCTCCCATCAGATCCGCGTCGAGAACAATGATATCCTTATTCTTTTCCGCCAGTTCCATCAGCGTATCGCAGAACACTTTCCGCATTTCCACCGGATCATCATAGGGCTTTTCTGCTAATTTATACATGCTAAACTCCTCCTGCACATTAATATGAATCTATTGCTGCCTGCATCTCGGCAAGAGCCTCTTTCAGCTCTTCCTCATTCAGGCCTCTGCTGTGACTTCCCACCTGATTTGCCGATCTGCTCCAGCCGTTGCCCTTCACCGTATTCAATACGATCATGGAAGGCTTCTCAGACTGTGCTTTCGCGCGCTCAATGGCTTCGTCGATCGCCGCCACATCATGGCCGTCAACACTCTGGGCATACCAGCCAAATTCCTCAAATTTCTTTGCCACATCGCCCAGTTTACAGATTTCATCCGTGGGTCCGTCCAGCTGCAGCTTATTGTAGTCCACAAAGCCGATCAGATGGGAGAGCTTTCTGTGTCCCGCAAAGAGAGCCATCTCCCAGACCTGTCCTTCGTTGATTTCTCCATCGCCGAAAGCCACGTATACATAGTTATCTTTGCCGTCCATCTGAAAGCCAAGCGCAATCCCCGCCGCCGCGGAAGCTCCCTGACCGAGGGATCCGCAGGTCATATCAACCCCCGGCGTCTTGGTTCTGTCCACATGACTCGGCAGTTTCGTATGCGGCCTGTTTAAAGTCGCAAGCTCTTCCACCGGCATAAACCCTTTTAAGGCAAGTGTGGAATACAGGGCGGGCCCTGCATGTCCCTTGGACAAAATAAACCAGTCCCTGTCCTCCCACTGCGGATTTTTCGGATCGTATTTCATCTGGTTACAGTAAAGCACCGAGAGCAGATCCGTGACGGACAGCGAACCTCCCAGATGTCCTATCCCCAGACCGGCGATCATTTTTACCACTTCCATCTGGATTCGCCTGGAAAAGATATTCATCTCCCTAATCTTTTCAACATTTAACATTGTTCCTTCCTCCTGCTGTACTTCTCAGCTTTATCTTTTTCATTTTTTATCGCTCTTCTATATCCAAAAACCTCTTTTCCGGTCCCGGCGGCGAATACACCCAGTACAGTCTGAGCTGCTCTGTCCCGGTATTGGTAAAGGTATGGGGTTCCCCCTTTTCTATGGCGATCAGATCGCCCGCTTCCACCGTCACTTCCACGCCGCCCACTTTTCCGATCCCGGTGCCCTGCACCACAAAGATCAATTCTTCGCTGTCCGGGTGCGCATGCTCCTCATGTATCTTACCCGGATCGATCAATGCCATGCCGCAGCCGTAGGCATCCCGCTTTGCTCTGGAATGGGGAGAGGCAAACAACTTGATGAGGCGTTCATTGACCGTTCCCTCATTGATCACTTTACCCTTAACGCTTTCCACCGAAAATTGATACATAACAACAACCATTCTCCTTTCTCATATTCCCAGATATGCTTTTTTCAGCCCTTCATCCTGCAGAAGTTTTTTGCCCACATCCTGCATCACGACAACGCCGTTTTCGATCACATAGCCCCAGTCGGATGCTGCCAGTGTCTTTCCCACATTCTGTTCCACGATCAGAACCGCCGTTCCTCTGCTGCGGACCATCTCAATCGTCTGAAACATCTCATTCACCAGAATCGGCGCAAGCCCCCAGGAGGGTTCGTCCATGATCAGCAGTTTCGGTTTTCCCATCAACGCCCGGGCAGTCGCCACCATCTGCTGTTCCCCGCCGGAGAGCGTACCCGTGAGCTGTTTTCTCCTCTCCTTCAGCCGGGGGAAAATTTCAAACATTTCTTCCATGCTTTCTTTTCTGTGCTTTTTTGCCTCCTTTGTGCAGGAGCCGATATCCATATTTTCCTCTACTGTCATATTGGGAAACAGCTGACGTCCTTCGGGCACCAGGCAGACTCCCTTCTGCATAATCTTATCCGGTGCAAGTCCGGTCAGTTTTTCACCGTCAAACTCCACCGTGCCGCTTGTGGTCGCGATCAGACCGGTGATCGCCTTGATCAGCGTACTTTTCCCCGCGCCGTTGCCGCCTACGATCGCTACGATCTTTTCGTCAGGCACTTCCATGGAAATACCATGAACGATCTCACCGCCGTTATATCCGGTTCGCAATTCATTTATTTTCAGCATTATCAAAATCCTCCCCAAGATATGCGCTGACCGCGCGTTTATCGTTCGCAACCTCTTCCGGTGTCCCTTCCACCAGCTTCTCTCCCCGGTGGAGAATATAGATCTTATCGCACAGGGACATGATCGTCTTAATATCATGTTCGATGATGATGATCGTGACGCCGGAGTCCCGGACTTTGCGGCAGGTATCCACCAGCTCCAGTTTCTCCTGGGGATTACAGCCCGCCATCACCTCATCCAAAAGGATCAGCTTTGGTTCCACCGCAAGGGCGCGGGCAATTTCGAGCTTCTTTTTATCCACCGTCGTGGTGCTCGCCGCCTTCATATCCAGATCGCAGGTCATCCCCACAAGTTCCGCTGTCTTTCTCGCCTTCTCCTCCACTTCCTTCGTCTTGCTGATGTGCAGGAATCCTCCCACCATGATATTCTGTAAAACCGACATATCGCCGAAGGGTTTTGTCACCTGGAAGGTTCTCGCCAGCCCCATTTTTGCCATATCCTCCGTCTTTGCGGCCGTGATATCCTTATCATTAAAGTAGATCTTCCCGCTGGTCGGATGATAATAGTTTGCGATCATATTAAACAGTGTCGTCTTTCCCGCACCGTTCGGTCCGATCAGTCCCACAATGGAACCTTCTTCGATCTCACCGCAGAAATCATTCACCGCCGTCAGGCCGCCAAACTGTTTTGTGACATGCTCCATCTTTACAATAACTGACACTCCTGTTTCTCCTTTCGTATTAATCCTTCGCTTTTCTCTTTATTCTGCCGAATATCTTCTCTTCCGCTTTCTGCAGTATCGACACCACATGTTCGCCAAAACCGTGGGGCATAAAATAGACCACCAGCATCATGACTACGCCGTAGAGAAACAGATTCAGCCCTGACATCTGCCCCGCAAATTTCGCGGACAGCATCTCTGACAAAGGTACCAGTATAATGGCGCCGATGATGGGACCCATCACGGTTCCCTGCCCGCCGATCAGCGCGATCAGTGCGACCTGCACGGAGAGATCATAGCTGAAAATACGGTCGGGTCCGATGTAGCGGAAATACTGTGCATAAAATGTACCTGCGATGGAAATCATAAAACAGCTGATCGCCATGGCTATCAGTTTATACTTTGTCACATTGATTCCCAGGCTCTTTGCCGCATCGTCATCACTTCTGATCGCTACCAGATAATATCCAAGCTTGCTCTCTGACATCCGGTATGTGACAAAGAGTCCGATCACCATCAGTGCAAAAGCGATATAAAAATAGGACAGTTTACTGGAAAACTCGAACATCACCGCCTGATTGCCGGTCTGTGACAAAGACCAGCCGGAACCGCCCTTAATGGGAACAGGTCCCAGAGACTCCGTGTTGGAAATAAAGGTTCCCAGAAGTTCCACTATGGCAATAGAGGAAAGCGTGAAATAAGGCCCTTTCAGCCGGAAAGTCGGATAGCTGATGATCACGCCGAGACACATGGCAACCGCAGCTCCCACGATCATACCGATCCAGGGGGAAACACCTTTTGTCTCCAGTATGATCGTGGAAATATAACCGCCGATTCCCATATAGACCGAGTGGCCCAGCGACATGGTACCCGCGTATCCGCATATAAAATTCCAGGCGATGGCCGCATAGGCGTAATAGCATACCAGAACCAGAATACCCTGCCAGTAAAGGCCGGAGAAAAGCGGTACGACTGCAAGTATGATCAGTGCCAGCCAAACGAAAAATTTTCCTTTAAATATCGAATTTCCTTTATAAGTCATTATCTGCAATCCTCACTTTCTTTTCCTGCGGCCCAGAAGACCGTCCGGTTTCAGGATCAAAACTACCAGAAATACCGCGAACGACAGCATGGAAGCCATGGTTGACGGAATAAACTGTGCAGCCACCTGTTCTATCAGCCCGAAGATCATACCTCCGACAATGGCTCCTGGTATACTTCCGAGCCCGCCCAGCACAACGATCATAAAAGATTTTGTACCGAAAACATTTCCCACAGACGGAGATACCAGATAGAAGGAGGACATCGCCGCTCCCGCGATGGCCAGAGCCGCCGTACCCAGTCCGAAAGCGATTCCGTAAGTTGTATGCACATCCACACCGCAGAGAGCCGCCGCGTCACGGTTCTGGGAGACAGCACGGATCCTCTTTCCCAGTTCCGTCTTATTGATGATGAACCAGAGCCCGAAAGCCACAACGAAACACAATAGAAAGGCGATCAGCCTGGAATACTGTGTCACAAAGCTGTTGTCGAAAGCCCTGAAGTAATTCTTGTAGGACCAGGTGTTCAATGTCTTATACCGCGATGTATAGATCATCAGATAGAGATTGCAGATCGCATAGTCCAGCCCTATGGTGAAGAGCATCACACTGGTAGGCTCCAGCACACTGGCGCTCTCACGGATCAGCAATGGGCGGATCACCACTTTCTGCAGAAGGAAGCCTATGATGAAAAACGCCGGCGCAATGACAAACATTGCAAAAAACGGATCGACATTGAAACGGGTAAACAGTTCATAATATGCGAAGGCAGAAGCCATCAGCATTGCGCCGTGAGAAAAATTGATGATGCGCACAACGCCGAAGATCACACTCAGACCGACAGCTATCAGACTGTACGCCCCGCCAAGGATCAATCCATGTAAAATCGCTATTAATATATTGTTCATGCTCATTTCCTTTCACTGCAGGCCGTACAGGGGGAGGAGGGACTTTTCTCCTCCCTGCCGGCTGCTTTTTTGTCCTTCTGTACTTTGCAAATTATCTTTCACTGAAAGAAGGTATCGGTAAAATAGGAGTATTCCCCTCTACACTGTGCTCCGCAGGGTACAGCGGAACCGCTGCGCCATCCTGATACTGTACGATCGTACCTCCGGTAGCACCGCCCGCAAATGTATTCTGGTTTTTCTCGTCGAATACGATCGCGGAATAACCGCTCAGCAGAGCTCTGTCTTCGCCGTCATTATATAATTCAATTCCCTTGATGGCATCGCGCAGCGCCTCCGGATCTGTCGTACCGGCAGCTTCCAGCGCATAATATGCCACATAGGCAGCGGTCCAGCCCTGTGCGAAGAACGATGTCATTTCATAGCCGTAAGTATCTTTACAGTTGGCCGCCACTTCCTGGATCCATTCATGGTTCTGGACGCCGCACATATCCCAGTCTTCCTGCACAAAATGATAGTTGTAAACTTCCTGGTCAAGAGCCTCAAAGAAAGCCGCATCCTGCCAGCCGCCGCCTACAGACCACACACCCCAGGGAAGATCAACCTGATTGGCATACAGCGCATTGGCAAATACGATGGAGTCATCCGTATAGAAAGAAACGTTGAGAACATCCGCCCCGGAATCTTTCACCTTGAGTACCTGGCTCGTCATGTCCGCCTGACCGTTGGTAACCGGTTCATCCAGCACACATGTCCATCCTCTCTCGTCCGCAGCTTCCTTCCAGATCCGCGCATTGTCCGCGCCCCAGTCAGAGTTCTCATACACAAGAGCGTAGGTCAGCGTGTCCAGATTATTTTCTTCACAGATCGTATCTAACGCAGTGATCATCTCCAGAACATCGTACGTCGCGGTGTTGTTGATACGATACACATAGTCGTACCCCCTGTCCGTCACCGCCGTCGCAACGCCGCCCTGAGAAATATAGGGAACGGAATATTTCTGGGCAACCTCGGAAGAGGAAATGCAGCAGGTGCTGTTATAGGCGCCGATAACCATGCTGACCTTGTCATCCGTGATCAGACGTTCGCAGGCTACCGAAGCTTTATCCGCCGCTGTCTCGGTATCCGCAACCACCAGCTGGATCTGAGCGCCGCCCATGGATTTGATTCCTCCGTTTGCATTGATCTCCTTGATGGCAGCTTCCGCCCCATCCGCATGCTGCTGCCCTATCGTAGCGGAACCGCCGGTAAGCGGCCACAAACTGCCTATCTTCACGACATCGCCGGATGCCGCGGGAGCCTCTGCCGCTTCTCCTTCCGTCGATGCCTCGCTGGACGCGGAAGAGTCTCCGGTAGAAGCACTGTTGTCTGCACCGCTGTTTCCGCAGCCGGTTATCATACTCACCGTCATGGCAACAACAAGCCCCAGGCTTAACAGACGTTTCACTTTTTCTTTTCTCATGTTTCTTTTTCCTCCTTAAATATTAGTAGTTTTTGTATTTTAAATATTTCTATACCCCGCCAGAATTACCTCTCACTCGCTGTCAGCGGCGGCTTGCAGTAAATATTTAAAACCTGTTTTCTGCTGATATCCGTCAAACGCTTTCTTCCACTCTTTAAGCGGATAAACATCGCTGATCAGCGGCTCCAGCTTTACTTCGCCTCTCTGCACAAGATCCAGCGCTTTTTCCCACCACTGTGGTTTCTGTGCGTAGGTTCCCATCACGGAAAGCTCTTTTAACGTGATAAGATTCATATCCAGTTCCACGGGCCTGCCGGTCAGCCCTACCTGCACATAACGTCCCCCCTTCCTGATCACTTCCAATCCCATACGGATCGCCGGTCCCGCTCCGGAACAGTCCAGAACGACATCCGGTCCGAAGGGACCGCACAGCATGCCGATCTTCTCCTTCGCATCCGGTTGATCGGAATAAACCGTTTCCGCCGCTCCAAGCTTTTTCGCCAGTTCCAGCCTCTCCTTATCCACAGCGGTTCCGGCGACGATCACTACCGCCCCCGCGCTCACCGCAACCTGCAGACACATCAGCCCAATCGCGCCGGGACCCGTGATCAGCACCCGGTCCCCCGGGATCATATCTCCAAATTCCAGAACCCCCTGCACGCAGCAGGCGAGGGGCTCCGTCATGGCCGCTTCCCTGAGGCTGATTCCTTCCGGGATCAAATGCAGGTTTTTTTCGGGTACCACCACATAGTCCGCCATGGCTCCGTTCACCGCACTGCCGATGGATTTTTTCTCCGGGCAGAGATTCCCATGTCCTGTCCGGCAGTACATACAGCGGCCGCAGGTATGGTAGTAGGTCTCGCTGACCACCTTTTTGCCGATCCATGCGGGATCCGCTCCCTCGCCCACCGCTTCCACAATGCCCGACAATTCATGCCCCAGCGTGACCGGCGGCTTTGTCGGATAACCGCCGTCCCCCGCATAAATGTGGAGATCCGTCCCGCAGATACCACAGTAAGCCACTTTGATCCTCACCTGTCCCTCCGCCGGCACCGGCATCTCGACATCCATATATTGCACTTTCTCCGGACCGTTTTCATAATTTACAATAGCTTTCACTCTCTTTGCCTCCTTATTTTTCCTCAGGGCAGATCAGAATTTTGATCCCTCTGCCCTCCTGCATATCCGTAAAACCCTTCTCCCAGTCTTTAAGCCCGTATTTACCGGTGATCAGATGTTCCACATTCACCTTCCCGGTGCTCATCAGTTCAATCGCCGTCTCCCAGTTATGCCATCTGTGGCCGAAAGTCCCGATGATGCGGATCTCCCTCCCGGTGAGCAGGGAATAATCTATCGTCAGTTCCGGTTTTGTGAGGCCTACCTGGATAAAAGTTCCTGTCTTTTTCACACTCTTCATCGCCTGCCGTATAGCCGGCCCGGCACCGCTGCAGTCTAAAACCACATCAAATCCTTTCTTCCCGGTGATTTTTTCCACCGCTTCCTCCGACAGATCCGTCAGCGTTATATCCACGCCCGCTTTTTTCGCCGCTTCCAGCCTTTCCCTGTCCCTTGGAATCCCCGCGAGGACCGTCATGGCTCCCACCGATTTTGCCGCCTGAGCCGCCAGCTGTCCGATGGCCCCCGGTCCCATGATCAGCACTTTATCCGCAGCTGTCAGGTCCGTATGGTCAAACAGCGCATGCAGCGCCACCGCAAAAGGCTCGCACAGCGCCGCCTTATCAAAACTCAGGGTGTCCGGAATTTTATGTACGATTCCCCGGCGCACTTTGATGTACTCCGCCATCGCGCCGTCCACCCCGTATCCGATGGACAGCCGTTCGTCGCACATCAGCTCTCTCCCGGTCTTGCAGTACTCACAGACACCGCAGACGCTCTGGGCCGTTTCGCTCACCACCCGGTCCCCCGGCAGCAGCTCTTTCACATTCTGCCCTGTCTCTTCAATTACGCCGGAGTATTCATGTCCCAGAATCACCGGCGGATTGCTCCAGGCGGCGCCATGCCATATCTTGATATCCGTCCCGCAGATCCCTGCCGACTTTACCCGGATCAGCACCTCATCCGCCCCCGGTATCGGGCGCTCCGCCTCACAGAGCCGCACATTTCCGTCATCCTGCCAACTGCCCATTTTCATCAATGCTTTCATTATCAACCTCTCCCGGCTTTGCGTTTTTCACAAAACTATGCCGTCCTGATCTGTTTTTTTGTTGAATTTTTATGTATTTTATCAATACTGTCCATAAAAAGCATTGACCAAAGATACAAACATGCTATATCATAGTTGCAAGAATCATTATGCTTAAAGGAGGTTCGGCTCAGTGCCGTCAACAATATGAAGTACAATACTTTTCTTGATATTCAACACACATACCCTTTTTCCGACATGGAGGTTCTCGCCGGACAGGGCGGTCTCACCGCCGCGATCCGGTGTGCCGGCGTTCTGGACGCTCCCGATTCCGTCAAATACGTTCGCGCCGGAGAATTTGTTCTCACCACCGGCTACATTTTTATCAACAACCCGAATGTTCTTATGGAGATCATCCGGGAACTGCACAACAGACATGCGGCAGCCCTGGGAATCAAAATGTTCCGGTATATTCAGGATATTCCCGAAGAATGCAAGGCCCTTGCCAATCAGTATGACCTGCCCCTGATCTTCATCCCCAGCAAATTTACATGGAACGATATTCTGAATCCCCTGATTTTGAATATCTCCATGTTCTCCGATAGCACTACTTCTTTTATCAACGTATACAGCCGGCTGCTGCGTTCCATCCAGAAATCCCAGTCTGTCCCCGATCTGCTCGGCAGCGCCAGCACCATACTGGGACACCCGATCACACTGGTAAACACGGAAAAAAAATCCTTCCTGAATTACCCCACCGATTTTGAGTGTCCTCTGACCCTCGACGATACTTTTTTCCGGGAAGCCGTCCGCGAGGAATATTATCTGGGAGATGAGACATCTCTTTTCTACTACAGAAAAAATGATGCCAGGACCCATATGCTGATCTCCACATTGAGTATAGACGAATATCAGATGCTGATTCTGTGGAATGCTCCGGATATTAAAGACAACGGAAATCTGAATATGCTGATCTACGCCACTCTGCTGATCAGCGAATCCGTTTTTGACATGCGAAAAAGGCAAAAAGATCTGATCCATAAGAAAAATTTTCTGCTGGACAATCTATTTTGCGGGGATGCCCACGCCTCAAAGGAGGAGGCCGTCGCGCTCCAGATCGATCCGTGGATGCGATATTCTCCTGTCCTGGCACAATTCGTCTCATCCGGCAGTCAAAATTATCAGGATATCTCCATTTACAACCCAAAAGTGCACAGCTGTTTTGATCAGCTGTGCCAAAAATATAATATTCATTCCAGCATCGGGCAGGATGGACTTTTCCGTTTCCTGATCCCCACCAACTCTCTCTGGGATACCTGGCACGATATCGTCACATACAGCAGACAATACGGAAAACGGATCCAGTCTGTTCTTCAGGCCGCCTTTCCGGACCGCGTCATCCATATCCTGATCGGTCAGGCCGCCCTGGACTGGGAAGATATCCCGGTGAAATATCGGGACACGCTGGCTCTGATGAAAACCATGAAGGACAAGACCTCCCTGTACCATCCGGCCCTGATGCATATCCACGACATCGGCGCCTCCTTCCTTCTGCTCCAGCCGAAAATATACGACAGGCTGCCGGAGTTCTACAGAGAGTTTTTCTCCCCCCTCTCCCAGGCCGATACCACGATGCAGGACAATATTCTGGAAACCCTGAAAGTCTATGTCGAATGCGGATTTAATTACCGGGAGGCCGCCAGGATACTGAACGTGCACCACAACACGATCCGCTACCGGTTAGAACAGTTTTCCGATATCACCGGGCTTGAAATAACAGATCAGGATGACCTTCTGACCATCCTGATCTGCCTGCAATACCACAATTTGAGAAAAAAAGAATGACAGACATGTTTCTACTTCCAGAGGTTACGGTACAGTTCCTCCACCTGCTGCCCCGTGATCTCACGGATCGTATTTTGCGGACTTTTACTGTCCATGGCATCCTCCGCCATCTTCCCGATGAGGCCCGCAAATTTTTCTTTCTCCACGCCAAAACCTTCCAGAGAGGGAATCTCCATCTCTCTCACCAGTTCTTCCAGCGCTTTCAGAAACTTCCCGGAAGCCTCCTGATCGGAGTCCTCCCCGGATGCCGCTCCCACTGCCCTCCCGAGCTTCGCAAACCTGTCGTATGCGCCGCTCACCGCAAAACGCAGGCACTCCTTCATCAGCATGGCATTGGACATTCCGTGAGGAATATGGAACAGCGCGCCAATAGGACGGCTCATACCGTGAATCAACGTCACCGACGCATTGTTGAAGGCGATCCCCGCTTCCAGGGCGGCAAGCGACATCTGGATCCTGGCCTCCTCGTCTCCCCCGTCATGGAACGCCTTCGGCAGATACTGAAAGATCCTCTTTACCGCGGACAGCGCAAAGGTATCCGACAGAGCCTGGGCCTTTCTGGATGTATAGGCCTCCACCGCGTGACACAGCGCATCCAGGCCCGTCGCCGCCGTGATCCCGGACGGCGCCGTCATGGTAAAGCAGGGATCGATCACCGCCACATCAGGCATCAGGCATTTCCCCTTTAACAGCATCTTGATATCTTTTTCCGTGTCCGTGATGATCGTAAACTGCGTCGCCTCCGAGCCTGTCCCCGCCGTGGTCGGGATAGCCGCCATGGGCGGCATCTTCTCCTCGATCTCCCTGCCCATGTAATCCGAAATGCTGCCGCCGCGATTCACCAGGGAACCTATCGCTTTCATGGAATCGATAGGACTACCGCCGCCCAAAGCGATCAGAAAGTCACAGTTTTCCTCCTGAAAAAGAGACAGTCCCTTTTGGATCATTACGTCTGTGGGCTCCCCCGTTATCTCCGAATAGATCACATAGGATATCCCTCCGTCACACAGCATCTTTTCCACTTTTGCGCAGTTTCCCAGATCGATCATCACCTGATCCGTCACGACCATCGCCTTTTTACCCATGGATGTTATGGCATCTTTCGCCATCTCCAAAGCCCCGGAACCAGAAAGGATCCTGCCGGGCATGATAAATTCTCTCGCCATTGTCTTATCCTCCGATTTTTTTACGCGCGGGCTACCATCTCCCCGTACTGCTTCTTCTCTTCCTCAATAAAAGCTTTCACTTCGTCCGTCACAGGGAGCGCATCCGCACAATTGTTTGCCCGCACCATCATGGAAGCCTCCGCAGATCCAAATTCCAGGCAGTCAAGGATCTCCCAGCCGCTGTAGAGACCGTACAGAAAGCCGGAGCCATATCCGTCTCCGCCGCCAAATCCTTTCCTCGCCGTGACCGGAAAAGGTTTGATGGAGAAACTCTGTCCGTCACAGGTATAAGCGGTCGAGCCCTGCATACCATGCTTGATCACCACGATCTTCGCGTTGTACCTCTGCCAGAAGGCAGCGCTCTGTTCATCCGTCATACCTGTCCGAATCAACTTTTCGGTCAGATCAAATTCCTCCCTGGAACCCATAATAATATCCGCCTCCTTCGCAACCGTCGAATAATATATGGATATCTCGTCGCTGTTTCTCCAGTTATATTCCCTGTAATCAATATCAAAAAGAATCTTCGTACGGTTTTTCCTCGCCAACATCACCGCTTTTAAAACCGCTTCTCTGGACGGACTTTCCGCCAGAGCCGTACCGGACACCAGGAGCATTTTGGCGGATCTGATATAATCCTCGTCAATGTCATCCACCGAGAGCTGAAGATCCGCAATACGGTTTCTGTACATCAAAATATAACTTTCATTGGAGGAAAGCATCTCCGTAAAGGTAAGCCCCAGCTTTTCCCCGCCCGCACATCTGGAAATACAGGATGTATCAATGCCTCTTTTCTCAAAATATTCCGTCACATAATCGCCAAACTGATCATCCGACACCTTGCCGATAAAACCGGCCTTCAAACCATGCTTTGTCACCCCCACCGCAATATTCGCCGGGGAACCTCCCACAAATTTTTCAAAGTAATGCACATCTTTCAGGGGCTTGAACTCCTCCTTCACCTGCTCGCTGTAAGCCGGGTTAAAATCAATCGTTATCCGCCCCATCATGACGATATCCAGAGGTCTTGTCTCATCGATCTCCACGTATTTCACTGTTCCTTTTCCTCCTCTTCTCCTCTTTACCTGCACACAAACTCTGCCACAATTCTGTTGAATTTTTCCGCATCCTCCCGGTAGATCATGTGTCCGGATTTCTCAAAATAAACGGTCTCCGCCCCCGGAATATGCTCCCCTACCCAGGCACACCCCTGCCGGGGAAATACCGTCCCTTTTCCCGCCACCATCACCAGAGTCTGCAGAGCGATATGCGGAAGAAAGTCCCGCCAGTCCAGATTCGTATGATCCCGCATGATCTTGATGCGCACCTCCCCCGGACATTTGCATATCTCATCGGCAATCTCTTTTATCTGTTCCGCTCCCGGCTCCTCGTAAAACACCCCCTTTGCCATCTTCTCCGCCGCCCCCCGCGGATCATAAAGGATCTGATCGCAGGTCCTTATAAAACTCTCCACATCGTAGCAGCTGCTCTGTCCCCACTTCCAATCCGGGCCATTATACTGGCATGGCGACTGATCCACACAGATCAGCCTGGAAACCCGATGATTCCCAAACAACTGCAGATAACTCCAGAGGACCGCCGCGCCCATGGAACTGCCCAACACCGTCACGTTCTCCAGTTCCAGCTCATCCAGAAGATTCTTTACATCCATGGCATATCTCGCTATGCTGTGAGAATACATCACCTTCTCGGACTCCCCGTGACCACGGTGGTCCATGCAGATCACTTTACAATGTTTCGCTATTTCCTCCGCATTTTTTTCCCAGAGCCTGGCCGTAAACGTCCAGCCCTGTACCATCAGCAGCGGTCTCCCCTCCCCTCTCACACTGTAATACAGCGACACTCCGTCATTTGTTTTAAAGTAAGACATTTTTCTCATCCTCCCAACATCATTCCCCAAAACGGAATTCCCAACATGGATAAAAGTGTGGATGACACCACGCACCTAGAGGCAAAAGAGCTGTCACAGCCATACTTCGACGCGAGAACCGGGGCGGTGGCACCCACCGGCATACCGCTCATCAGTACGCAGACCTTCGTCAAAAAAGGATCTATTCCCGCCGCGCTGCAGCCTGCCAGCACGATTCCCGGGAAGATAAGCAGCCGCAGGGCGGAGAGTGTCAACGCATTTTTATCACTTAAGATATCCCGGAAACGTACCTCGGAAAGTATCATTCCGACAAGCAGCATGGCCGCCGGGTTCGTGCATCCCCCCGCCGCGGCGAGCGCTTTGTCAAGCGATACCAAAAGCATCCGCACTATGGCCCCGATAAGCGGGATCCCATAGACACTGCTCTCCAGCACAGACACTGCCGCCCTCTCAAAAAACAGCAGAAGCAGACCGATATACACCGCCACGATACACGGATGTTTTATCAGTTTCTTTAAGACTGTCTTTCTATCCGGACTTTCAGTAAAACAGGCTATCCCCGCGGACCACATCAAAATCCGCTGGGGAATAATAAACACGGAAGCGTACATCATCCCCAGTGCTCCGTACAGACCGCCCGCCACGGGAAGCCCCAGAAAACCGGCGTTCGATACGATAATACCGTACTGCAGCACTCGCCTGATCTCCTGCGGTCTGCGCTTAAATAAGTTTTTGCTGCACAGGTAACAGACCACCTGAAACAGGATCGAGACCGCCAATATCAGAGCACATTTTTCCAAAATTTCTCTCTCGAACTGCATCCGGAAAGAATTGATAATATTGCAGGGCAAAAACAGATACAGCATCAGGTCTGTCAGTATCCCTTTATTTTCCGTTTTCACCACACCCCGTTTGGCCATCACCACACCGGCAGCCATTAAAAGAAACATCATCAGCTGCAATGACCACAAATTTCCGATATCCATACTGAAACGCTTTCCCGTCCTGGTAATAATTATGGATAATTGAAGCATTTTCCGCATGCCGCAATCAATGAACAAAGATATAATCCCTTTGTTTTTTTGGATAAAAGCTGTTTCTTGTCCGGACATTTCTATTTTGATATATTGGAAAAAATAAAAAAGAATAAAAGAAAGGACTTACCCATGGAATACTACTATCAGAAAACATCCTTTTCCCTGAAAATTCCGGCCATTTTAAAATCCCTGGAGCAAAACAATATGGAGGGGTACTATTTTGAGTCCTGTGAAGAAATGACAAAAGACATTCTTTCCCGCATCCCCGAGGGCAGCACCATCACCTGGGGCGGCTCCCTTTCCATCGAAGAAAGCGGTCTGATGGATGCCCTGCGGCGCGGTTCCTATCGTCTGCTGGACCGGGAGCCCTACATGAATACCGGGGATGAGAAAAAATTTTACGGCGAGGCAGTTCAGTCGGACTTTTACCTGACAAGCGCCAATGCCGTCACATACCATGGAGAACTTATCAATACAGACGGTATCGGCAACCGCCTCGCCTGTATGATGTATGGTCCTTCCCAGGTATTTTTTGTGGTCGGAGCCAACAAATTCACCGCATCGATCGAAGAGGGATTTCGCCGCATCGAAGACATAGCTGCACCCGCCAATGCCAGGCGCCTTCACCGCAATACCCCCTGCGTGAAAACAGGCCGCTGCGTACACTGCCATGCGGCAGAATGTCTCTGCTGTTACACGTCAGTCATCCGCCACAGCCGTTTTCCCGGCCGGCTGAAAGTCTTTATTGCGGGCGAAACCCTGGGACTTTAAACGCTCATCCCTTTTTCATCGCCGCGCGCTTGCGCATCGTGGGATCCAGGATCTTCTTCCTGATCCGCAGCGTCTTCGGCGTCACTTCCAGCAGCTCATCCGTATCGATAAAATCCAACGACTGCTCCAAACTCATGATCTTCTTCGGCACAAGGCGCAGCGCCTCGTCCGCGCTGGAGGAACGGGTGTTGGTCAGGTGTTTTGTCTTGCAGACGTTGACCTCGATGTCCTCCGCCCTGCCGGTCTGCCCGATCACCATGCCGGCGTACACCTTCTCCCCCGGCCCGATAAACAGCGCGCCTCTCTCCTGCGCGTTGAACAGACCGTAGGTGATTGCCTCCCCCGCCTCGAAGGCGATCAGAGACCCCTGCTTGCGGTACTGGATATCCCCCTTGTAAGGACCGTAGCCGTCAAACTGGGTATTCATGATACCGTTTCCCTTGGTGTCCGTAAGAAAATCGCCCCGGTAGCCGATCAGCCCTCTGGAAGGCATGGAAAATTCCAGTCTGGTGTAACCGCCGGAAGCCCTTCCCATATTCTGCAGTTCACCCTTTCTGAGACTCAGTTTCTCGATCACAACGCCGGAAAATTCCTCCGGCACATCCACAAAGACGGTTTCCATCGGCTCGAGAAGTTTGCCGTTTTCATCCTTCTTATAGATGACCTCCGCCTTGCTGACCGCAAACTCATAGCCTTCCCGCCGCATATTCTCGATCAGAACCGACAGATGCAGCTCTCCCCTGCCGGAAACCCGGAACACATCCGTGTTCTCCGTCTCCTCCACCCGCAGGGAGACATCCGTATTGAGCTCCTTAAACAGCCGATCCCTGATATGGCGGCTTGTCACATACTTTCCTTCCTGTCCTGCCAGGGGAGAATCGTTGACGATAAAATCCATGGCGATGGTGGGCTCCGATATCTTCTGGAAGGGGATCGGTTCCGGATGTTCCGGAGAACAGAGCGTATCGCCGATACGGATATCCGCGATGCCGGAGATCGCCACGATGGAACCGATCCCCGCCTCCTTCTCTTCCACCTTGTTCAGCCCGTCAAACTCGTACAGCTTGCTGATCTTTACCTTTCTCTGCTTGTCCGGCTCATGGTGGTTGACGATCACCACCTCCTGATTCACCTTCACCACGCCGTTGTCCACCTTGCCGACGCCGATGCGCCCCACATATTCATTGTAGTCGATGGTGCTGATCAACACCTGCGTGCCCGCCTCGGGATCGCCCTCGGGCGCGGGGATATACTCCAGGATCGTGTCAAACAGCGGCGTCATATCCTTATTTTTTACGGTGAGCTGTCTTGTGGCGCTGCCGTTTTTCGCGGACGCGTACACAAAGGGACAATCCAGCTGCTCATCGTTGGCGTCCAGCTCCAGAAATAACTCCAGCACCTCATCTTCCACTTCCTTCGGCCTTGCCTCCGGCCTGTCGATCTTGTTGATGCAGACGATCACCGAAAGATCCAGTTCCAGCGCCTTCTTCAGCACAAATTTCGTCTGGGGCATGGGACCTTCAAAGGCATCCACCACCAGAACAACGCCGTTCACCATTTTGAGGACACGCTCCACCTCGCCGCCGAAATCCGCGTGTCCCGGCGTGTCGATGATATTGATCTTCGTATCTTTATAGGTAATAGCAGTATTTTTGGAAAGGATCGTAATGCCCCTCTCCCGCTCGATATCGCCGGAATCCATGACCCGTTCAGCCACCGCCTGATTCTCCCGGAAAGTACCGCTCTGTTTCAAAAGCTCATCCACCAGAGTCGTTTTCCCATGGTCCACATGGGCTATGATCGCTATGTTTCTTATATCTTCTCTTTTCATAATAATCTCCTATTTTTAGTACCGCATCTGCCCTTCCGCACACTTGACCTGAGCTTATAAATACGGCTGTCTGAAATACGACATCCGTATTTGAAGCTGTGCGCGTACGGGCAGATACTGATTATATTCCCAGCAGCGCCGTCGCGATCTGAAAGTAAGTCAGAAGCGACACCGCGTCCACGATCGTCGTGATAAACGGGCTTGCCATCACCGCCGGGTCGAACCCGATCTTCTTCGCCAACATCGGCAGCACACAGCCGATAAACTTTGCCGCCACCAACGTCACCAGAAGAGTGAGACAAACCACCGCCGCCACCATCATCGACACTCTGTCAAACCACAAAAGCTTGCAGAAATTCGCCGCTGCCAGTGTAAAGCCGCAGATCAGCGCTACCCGAAGCTCCTTCCAGACAACTTTGGGAAGATCCGGAAACGCAATATCATTCAGCGAAATACTTCGGATGATCGTCACGCTGGCCTGACCGCCCGCATTTCCGCCGGTGTCCATCAGCATCGGAATATAGGCGGTCAGCACCACATAGGCGCTCAGCGCCCCCTCAAAAGTGGTGATGATCCTTCCGGTAAACGTGGCTGAGATCATCAGAAGAAGCAGCCAGGGCATCCTCTTTTTCCATGTCTCAAACACGCCGGTTTTCATATACGGCTTGTCCGATGGGACGATAGCCGCCATTTTTTCGATATCCTCCGTGGCCTCTTCCTCCATGATATCCATGATATCATCGACTGTGATAATGCCCACCAGCCGGTTTTCGTTGTCCACCACAGGCATGGATGTAAAATCGTATTTTTTAAATTGTCTCGCCACTTCCTCCTGATCCATCAGGGTATGGAGAGAAATCACGTTCTCATGCATCATCTCCCCGATGATGGCGTCCGGCTCACTGAGCAGCAGATAGCGCAGCGCCACCGTTCCGACCAATGTCCGCTTCTTGTCCAGCACATAACAGATATTGATAGTCTCCGAGTCCATACCCGTCTTTCTGATCTTGGCGATGGCATCGGCGACCGTGTAGTCCTCCTTAAAATCCATGAACTCCACGGTCATAATGCTGCCCGCCGAGTCCTCCGGGTAACGCAGCAGATGGTTTATATCCCGTCTGGTGTCGGGGCTTGCGCCGGCAAGCAGCTTTTTCACCACGTTCGCCGGCATCTCCTCCAGCAGGTCAACCGCGTCATCGGACATCAGGTTGTCGATGATGTCCGCCGCGTCCCGCTCAGACAGGGATGTGATGATAAACTGCTGGCTCTCCACCTCCAGATAGGAAAAGACGTCCGCAGCCATGCTTTTGGGGAGGATCCGGAACATCTTTAACAGATCTTTCTCCTCCATCTCCTCCATCGCCGCCGCGATATCCGCGTCGTTGAGCTCCGCCGCCCTCTGGCGCAGTCTCGTGTACTGCTTCTCGTCCAACAGCTGTTTAATCTCCTGCCCGGTTCTTTCTTCCTGTATCATTTCCATAGCAGCTCTCCTTTTCAGTTGTGATTTTTATGCGCCTACTTCGAGGGAGAGGATTATCGCTGCTGCATTTCTTTGTACTCTTTTTCATAAAAACCACCACCTTTCTGAACTGCCGTATTATAGCTTCTATTATTATAGTGACAGGTTTATCCCTTGTCAACGAAATAAATTTTTTCCAGTTCCTCGATCACCGCTTTTCCGTTTGTCGCCTCGGTTATCTCTTTCTTTAAGGCTTCCGCCTCCCCGATCTTCACAGTCGTCCTGAAACATACCGACTCGCCGTATTCCGCCTCCGGCATGGTCCCACGCTTCCCCAATATATACTGTATCTTTCCCACACTGTTATAGTCCGCTCCGATCCGCAGCTTCACGCCGCAGCGCATCATCCCTGTCTGTGCGCCGGAGAGCGCCTCCTTCACGGCGCCGCTGTAGGCCCGCACAAGCCCCCCTGTGCCGAGCAGTGTCCCGCCAAAATACCTGGTCACTACCGCCGCCACATCGCAGAGTCCCTCGCCCAGGAGAACTTCCAGCATGGGACGTCCCGCCGTCCCGCCAGGTTCCCCGTCATCGCTGCACCTCGTCACTTCCTGTCTGCTGCCCAGCACAAAGGCCGAGCAGTTATGCCTCGCATCCCAGTATTTCTTCTTTGTCGCTTCTATAAATTCAAGCGCCTCCCGCTCCGTGTGAACAGGCCGCAGGGAACAGATAAACCGGGACTTTTTCTCCTCGATCTCCCCCTCCGCCTCCTTTAACAGGACTCTGTACTCTGTCTGTCGCTCCGTTTTGTTCTCCATAAGGCATCCCTCCCATCCCTTAAAGATACCCGAAAACCGTCCTCTTTGCAAGTGCGGAAAAACACGATCTTCCCATCTTCCCTCTGCTCCCCGGCATAAATTTTAAAATATGGTACAGAATTGTTAAAAAAGGTAATATCCACTTCACAAAACCTTAATTTGCCATTTTTGACATAGTGTATTATAATGAAGAATAATTGAGCGAAGCGAAATTATTCGCTACTTCTTGATCTGCACAAGCAGGTTAAGAAGTTTCCCGTTCGAGCGAAGCGAAGCTTATATAGAAAGGCACAGGTTTTTTATCATATGAATTACGGAAAAAAAGGAGTCCGCAGCAGGCAGAAACAGCTGAACGCGCATCCCGGCCGCTGGGGCAAAAAAATAACTCTTTTTATACTGGAACTTTTTCTCGTGGCAATTGTCTCGGTGGGTGTCATCGGCGCGGCTGCAGGTTTCGGCGTATTCAGCGGTATCATCGCCTCCGCGCCTGATATGGCCAATCTGGATGTCGCCCCCTCCGGCTTCTCCACTTTCGTCTACGATATCGAAGGCCGGCAGACCGCCAAACTGGTATCCGCGGATTCCAACCGCATACCGGTTCCCATGTCACAGATTCCCGAGAATCTGGCACACGCATTCGTCGCCATCGAGGATGAACGTTTCTATGAGCACAACGGTATCGATATCCAGGGCATATTCCGCGCCGGCTGGATCGGCATTACCACCCGCCATTTCTCCCAGGGCGCAAGTACGATCACTCAGCAGCTGATCAAAAATAACGTCCTGACAAGCTGGACCAGCGAGGAGGAGTTTGCGGAAAAATTAAAGCGTAAGATTCAGGAACAGTACCTTGCCCTGGAACTGGAAAAATCCATGGACAAGGACAAGATCCTGGAACACTATATGAATTCGATTAATCTCGGTCAGAACACCCTCGGCGTTCAGGCCGCTTCCATGCGCTATTTTAATAAGGACGTGAGCCAGCTCACCCTGTCCGAATGCGCCGTGATCGCCGCGATCACCCAGAATCCTTCCGGAAATAATCCCATCCGCCACCCCGAAAAAAATAAGGAGCGCCGGGATAAGACGCTGGACCATATGCTGGAACAGGGATATATCGACCAGGCGCAGTACGATGAGGCGATGGCGGACGATCCCTACTCCCGCATCCAGAGCGTCAACCTGGAAGTGGCGGATGACACGATCAATTCCTATTTTGTGGATGCGCTCGTGGACGATGTCATGGAGGACCTGATCGAGGCGGGATACTCGGAAAATCAGGCATTCTATCTGCTCTACAGCGGCGGTCTGAAAATCTACTCCACACAGGACCCCGCCATCCAGAAGATCTGTGACGATGCCTTTACCAACGAGGAGAATTTCCCTTCCGACACCAAATGGGAATTGGCCTATGAGCTGACGATCCTGCATCCGAACGGCGATATGGAGAACTTCAACGCCCAGAAGATGTTAAAATGGTACAAGGAAACCGTGAAGAACGATTACACTCTGCTCTACTCCTCCATGGAGGACGGCCAGGCCGACGTGGATTTTTACCGCGATTCCATCATGCAGGAAGGTGATGAGATATACGGAGAAAATATTACTTTTACGCCGCAGCCTCAGGTCTCCATCGTGATCGAGGATCAGAAGACCGGGCACATAGTCGCCATGGTGGGCGGCAGAGGCAAGAAGACGGCCAGCAGAACCTTAAACCGCGCCACCGACACCACAAGGCAGCCCGGTTCCACGTTTAAGATCGTCTCCACCTACCTTCCGGCGCTGGACAGCGCGGGATTGACCCTGGCTGACGTGCACATGGACGAACCTTACAACTATGAGGACGGCAGACCCATCAAAAATGCCAACGGCAAATTCAGCGGTATCTGTTCTTTCCGCGAAGGGATTCGCAGCTCCATCAATATCATCGCCGTAAAGACGCTGACTCAGATCACGCCCCAGCTCGGCTTCGACTATCTGCAGAATCTCGGCTTTACGACCCTGGTCACAGACAAAGTCGTGGGGGATGAGGTCTTTTCCGATATCAACCAGTCGTTGGCTCTGGGCGGTATTACAAACGGCGTCAAAAATGAGGAGTTGACGGCCGCCTACGCCGCCATCGCCAACGGCGGTGTGTACAATGAGCCGATCCTGTACACGAAGATCACAGACCATGACGGTAATGTCATTATCGACAAGACGGAGACACAGCAGTCGAGGCGGGTCATCAAGGAGACCACCTCCTTCCTCCTGACAAATGCCATGCAGGACGTTGTGACCAGCGGTACCGGCGCCTCCGTCAACTTCGGCAATATGTCCATCGCCGGAAAAACAGGTACGACTTCCGACTATGTGGATGTGTGGTTCGCGGGATATACACCATATTACACAGCCGCCACCTGGGCGGGTTACGACAACACGCTGACTGCCACCAGACTCCGCACGGACCAGGAGAAGAGGCTTGCGCGAAATCTCTGGCGCATTGTTATGTCGGAGATCCACGCGGAACTGCCAAACGAGTCCTTCCCTACTCCCTCCGGCATTGTGACGGCGACAGTCTGTTCCCAATCCGGCAAACTGCCGGTTCCAGGTCTCTGCGACGGCTCAAAGAAAAATGAATACTTTGCGGAAGGCACGGTTCCCACCACCTCCTGCAACGTACACTATGCGGGGGCGGTCTGCTCCTACAGCGCGCTGACAGGTGCTCTGCCCGCCAGCCCGGAATGTCCCTTCAAGGTTTCCGGTGTCCTGACGCTGAACCCCGATACGCTGACGCCTCCCGCCGAGGGAACGACGACAGAGGGCACGCCATCGCCGGATACCGCGGAAGATCCAGCCTCGCTGGCGGCCCAGCAGACTCCCACAGTCACCTGCCCGCACAATGCCATGTTCTTTGCAACGCCGGGCTACGAGATAGTGTTGGAACAGCAGAGACTGGAGATGGCGATGGCCGGTATCGTCCTGCCGCAGGACCCTGCCGCGGACCCCGCCGCAGACCCTGCAGTGCCTCAGGAATAAAATTACAGACGCATAAGAAAAGAGACCGGTCGCTGGCCGGTCTCTTTTCTTATGGTACTCAGGCTTTCTTTTCTATATTCCAATGCTGCATGACCACCGACATCACCATATGATTCAGAATCATATGTACATCCTCCACGATCTGCATATTGCACAGAGGCACATGAAACACGATGTCGGCAATATCCGCCACTTTACCGCCGTGATACCCGACGATCCCCATGGTTATCGCCCCCTGCTCCTTTGCGCAGTCTAATGCTCTGATCACATTCTCGCTGTTTCCGCTTCCGCTGATACCGATCACAAGATCTTTCTCCTTCACCTTGTTTTTCAACTGGAAGGAAAATACATCGTCATATCCGATATCGTTGGCCACTGCCAGCATGGTCGGAATATTGTCATTCAGACACTGAAACCGAAATTTCTTTTCCGTGTACTCGGAAATTCCCTTGTTGAAATCATTGGCCATATGGGAGGCCGTTCCGGCGCTTCCGCCGTTGCCGAACACATAGATGGCGGACTCCCTCTCGTAGGCTTCCTCGAAAGCTTTTACTACTTTCTGGACCGCTTCCGTATCCAGCTTTTTCAGTATGTCGATCTCACTTTCCAGATAATGTTCAATCATTTCCCGTAAATCCATTATCGTCCGGCCCTCCGAATCACTTAAATTCCTCTACGTTGTCCTTTGTCACAAGCGCGCTGTCAATGTTCATGCTCTCGGCCTTGCCGGTGTCAAGCAGCTGCACAAGAATGTTCATCGCTTCCACCGCATAACCTTTTGCATCCTGTTTCACAGTCGCTTCCAATCTGCCGTCCGTAACGCCTTCCAGACCTGCCTCGGTTCCGTCCACCGCAAACACTTTGATCTGGCCTTCCTTGCCTGCCATCTCGATCGCCTCGATCGCGCCGAGTCCCATATCGTCGTTCGCCGCAAGAATCACCTTCAGATCGGGGTAGGCCACAAGCCAGTTCTGCGCGATGGTGAGAGCTTCGTCTTTCGACCAGTTACCTACTTCCGTAGCCACAAGCTCCGCTCCCTCTTTTTTCTCGATCGCATCCTTGTACGCCTGCACACGGTTGTCTGAGTGGAAGTTGCCGATCGGTCCGCTCAGAATTGCCACTTTCGCGTCGTCACAGAAACCTTTCTCCACAGCATAGTCCACTACCACCTGTCCCTGCTGATAGGGATCCGCATCCACAAACCAGCTTGCACCGTCGTCCTCTATATGGCCCGTCGTGACGATCACATAGATCCCCTTGTCAAGCGCCGCTTTTACTACCTCTACCGGCGCTTCCGCATCTACCTGCTGGAATACGATTGCGTCGTATCCGGATGCGGTACATGTCTCGATCTGGTCGTTTTGTGTGGATGCCTCGTTGGCGGAATCAAAGAAATCTACCGTAAATTTGTCTGAGTACTCTTCCGCCGCCTTCTTAAATTCATCGTTTACAGCGAGACAGAAGGTATCTGAATAACTCTTACAGATAAATGCAACTTTCTTTACATCCCCAGAGGTTTCCGCTTCTGCTTCCGTCTCCGCCGGCGCTTCCGCCGCGTTCTCATTCTCCTCTGCCGCTTCTTCCTGCTGCGCGGGTGCCTCCGCGCTGCCCTCATCCGCTCCCTGAGAGCCACAGGCCGCAAGCGCAAGCACCATGGTCCCTGCAAGCAGCATACTAAGCAACTTTTTCTTCATTTTTCTTTCCTCCTTTTATATTGTATAATAATCACTGAGCCAGTGTTGACTCCCTCATGACGGTTATTCCTTTTTTCCTTTTGTCACAATGTCCAGAATAACCGCGAGCACTATGATAACGCCTGTTATGATCATCTGATAGTAGGACTGTACGGATTTCAGCGTCAGAATATTGGTGATAACGCCTATGATGACCGAACCGATAATGCTGCCGTACACACTGCCGATACCCCCGGAAAGACTGGCGCCGCCGATGATCGCCGCCGTGATGGCGTCAAACTCAAGCCCCACCGCTTCCGCCGGCTGTCCGGAATTGATCCTGGTCATAAAGAGCGCTCCCGCGATTCCCACGAACACACCGTGGATCAGATAGGTCTTGATGATCGTCCACTGCATGCTGATTCCCGACGCGACCGCCGACTCCACATTTCCGCCCACCGCGTAAATATGCCTTCCGAGACGCATCTTTTTCAGGATGAACCACGTTACAGCGATACACAGAAACATAATGATGACAGAGTAGGGTAAAACGCCCCTGATACGTCCCTGTCCCAGTTTCACAATATTTCCGATCTTGTAGATCGGCGTGCCGCCCGTATAGATATAACAGATACCGCGGCCTGCCTGCATCATCGCCAGCGTCACGATAAAAGCCGGCGCTTTGAACTTCGTGATGATCACACCCGAGACAAAGTTGAGGGCCATGCCGATGGCTATCGCCGACAGAACAGCCAGAATTCCCGCGGGCCAGTCTCCCATTCCGCCTTCACTGAGCTGTTTGAACGTCCCCACACAGACACAGCCCGTCAATGCCACGATGGAACCTCCCGAGAGATCTGTCTGCCCCGCGATGATCAGGAGAGTGATCCCGCAGGTCAAAATCGTCACCACCGCTATCTGGGACAAAAGATTCACGATATTCTCCTTCGACAAAAATACCGGAGACAAAATGGAACAGATGATCAGAAGTCCCACCAGAATGATGATGATCCCGTACTTATTGTAAAACGCCAATATTTTCTCCTTCGTCTGTTTGTTATTCATTTTCATCCTCCTACCGCCAAATCCATGACCACGTTCGGCACTGCCTCCTCGCGGCTAAGTTCTCCCGCAATTTCCCCCCGTCTGATAATCAGAACTCTGTCGCTCATACCCAGAAGCTCATCCATATCCGAGTCGATCATAATGATCGCCATGCCCGCATCTGTAAGTCGGTTCATCATTTTATAGATCTCATACTTTGTCCCCACATCGATTCCCCTCGTGGGCTCATCCATGATCAGCACTTTCGGATTCACCGCCATCCACTTCGCGAGAACCACTTTCTGCTGGTTTCCTCCGGAGAGCGTCTTTACCTCCGTCTCAAAGGATGGCGTTTTGATGGCGAAATCATCGATCATCTCCTGTACAAGGGCCCTTTCCCTTTTCAACGGAATGACCTTTTTGTCGAATTTATGTTTCAGGGCGACCATGCTGACGTTCTCTTCCACATCCCGCAGGAGTACCAGACCATAGCGTCTCCTGTCCTCGGAAATCATGGCGATCCCGTTTTTGATGGAATCGTTGATGCTTCTGATCTCCAGTTTCTTCCCATCGCACCAGACGTCGCCGCTGTCTTTCGGATCGAGTCCGATCAGCGATCTGGCAATCTCCGTTCTCCCTGCGCCCACCAGTCCCGACACGCCGAGGATCTCTCCGCTTCTCACCTCAAAGGAAATATTTTCGAAAACTCCTTTGCGCGATAAATTCTCGACCTTCAACAGGACCTCTCCGACTTTCGCGTTCCGCGGCGGGTAGATCTCCTTCATTTCGCGCCCGACCATCTTCTCTATGATGGAAGCCCTCGTAAACTCTTCCCTGACCCCTGTGACAATATGCTTTCCATCGCGGAATATGGATACGTAGTCCGCCAGCTTAAAGACTTCCTCCATCTTGTGCGAGATATAGATGATCGTTATCCCCTTCTCCTTCAGCTCAAAGATCTTGTCGATCAAAAACTGCACTTCCTTTTCCGTGAGGGAGGAGGTCGGCTCATCCATCAGAATGATCCTGGCGCCGCAGGAGATGGCTTTGATGATTTCGATCATCTGCGCTTCCGCCAGCGAGATATCTTTCATCTTCCTGTTCAACGGATAATGAAGCCCCTGCTGCCGAAGATACTCCTCCGCCTCCTGTCTCATCGCCCTGTCATTGACGACAAGCCCTTTCTTCAGAATCTCCTTGCCGAGATACATATTCTGCACGATCGTCATCTCCGGGATGATATTCAGTTCCTGATGGATCATGGCAATCCCCTGCGTTCTCGCCTGCGCGCTGCTCTTCGGCGTCCAGGGTTTTCCCTCAAAGAGTATCTCCCCTTCGTCCAGTTTGTACATTCCGTTGATTACTTTCATCAGAGTGGATTTTCCTGCGCCGTTCTCCCCGATCAGACAGTGGATCGTCCCTCTCCGCACGCCGAAAGATATGTCGTCTAACGCCTTCACACCCGGAAAAGATTTCCCCACATGCCGAAACTCGAGAATCATTTCACCTTCTGAATGCCCCATAATTTTTCTCCTTCTATTCCGCCTGTCCCGCAAGCAATAAGCCGCCGACCAGAACCACCGCTTCATCCAGCTCGCTCTTGACGATCCTGTATCTCCCCTCGGAATTGATGTAGATATACTTTTTTATGTATTCGTTTATCCGGGAGATCAACGGTTCCCCTATCAGGGAAACACCCCCTCCTATCGCGATCGTATCCGGGCTGAAAAGACAGATCACATTGCTCAGAGCAATCGAAAACAGTTCACATGTCTCATTCAGCACTTTTATGGAGTAGGGGTCGTTCCTCCTTATCCCTTCCCCCCACATCAGGCAGTCGATCTTGCCCTGTTCTCCTCCGCACAATTTCCACAGAAGAGAGCTCTCCGGAATGCTGTCATTTCTCATCCGTCTCTCGATTCCCCAGCCGGCACACAGATTTTCCACCTGCATGACAGGGCTTCCCTCCCCTCTGTAGAAAGGGTTGTACAGATAGCTGTGGCCGATCTCCGCCGCCCCGTATCCCTGTCCCGTATAGAGTTTTCCGTCTATGACAACGCCGCCGCCGACGCCGCTCCCCATATTGGTGTAAAAAAAGATATCGGAGCCTCTCCCCGCCCCCCGGCAATACTCCCCCCAGCACGCCGCATCCGAATCATTGTACAGATAAGTCGGAAGGCCGGTCTTCTCCTCAAAAAATTTTTTTACGGGGAATCCTCCCCATCCGTCTATCTGAGGCGACCAGATCGCCGTGCCGGAGGCCATGTCAACCGGTCCGCCAAACCCGATTCCGATCCTCTCTATCTTTCCGCCGAATTCTCTGGCCTTCTCGATCAATTCCGGCATGATTCCGGTGACGACATCCAAAACTCCCCGGAATCCCTTTTCCCGTTCCACACGGGCATAGTGGTTATACAGAATTTTTCCCTGCGCCGTACCGATTGCAAGCTGTATCTTGGTTCCACCTGTCTCAATTGCCATAATCAGCTGTTCCATATCTGCTACTCCTGCCTTGTCCTCACAATTTCCCTGTCGCATTTTATATATATTCAAATAAGTTATAATACTTATTTGAATTATCATTTTTTATTTTATAGTCACAATATAGTCTTTATCACTACAAATGTCAATACTTTTCAAAAATATTTATGCATTTTACCTTTAACTTATTCTATTTATTATATATTTTAAAATAAGTTGTGAATCATTTTTTCTTTTTCTATTTTTAACACGACATTATTACTCTAATTCATCAAGAAACGCATAAACCAAAAAATGTGCAAAAAAATAAAGCATACCCGACAGACAGGTATGCCCCTTATTCCACAATCTTTTTATTTTCTTAAATATCCGCGACAGAATCCCTCTCCTTCAGATACGGCATGAAAACCTTGTTGCAGTCATAATTCTCATCCTCTATCAATCGAAGTAAATTTTGAGCCGCAATATATCCGGCCGTTTCCGGATCCTGATGCAATGCCGTAAGCGGAACCGGATTGATCTCGCACAGATAGGAGTCATCATATCCTATAATGGAGACATCCTCCGGCACCCTGACTCCGTTTTGAACAAACAGCCGGTAGAGGTTTACGGCGGCGGCATCGTTAAAGCAGAAAAAAGCGGTAGTCCTCTCCGCTAATCTGAGAATGTTATCCGCTTCCTCCCGGAACAGAGAATCGATCTCCGCATGCCCGAACCATAGTATATGACATCTCTCCACGGGGATATCCCTCTCATGGAGCCCGGCAGCGAATCCGGCATAGCGCATACATCCGGAGTATTCCTCCTGATTCATGAGGCATGCAAAAGAACGATGTCCCCGCTTCACAAAATATTCCGCCGCCATGCGTCCTCCGGTATAGTCATCCGTCGTCACACTGGGAATGTCGGTCGAACAAAGTTTATTCCCTAACGATACACAGGGAATCTTCCGCTCCTCTATATAGCGGTAGAGATGAAGATTAGTATGGAGATAGGCGCTCTCCGAGGGAAAAAGCAGCAGCCCCGCATAATGCCCCGAGAAAGCTTTGCACAAAAGTTCCCCCTCGATCCGGGAATCATAGTTGGAGAGCTTTATTGTCAGAGTATATCCTTTCTCCGACAGCGCGTTTTCAATTCCGCTTATACTCTTTAAAAAATAAAAATTTTCCACACGGGAAGCGATAAGGAGAACCTGTTTGCTCCCCTCCCCTGCCCTGTAACGATTCGGCTGATATACAAAGCATCCTTTTCCCTGCTTTTTTCGGATAAGCCCTTCCTCCTCAAGGCGGCCCAAAGCCTTTCTGACACTGTATCGGCTGATCCCATAAGCCTCCATACATTCCGTCTCCGAGGGAAGCTTTGTGCCGGGGGCCAGGAGACCTGTGACAATCCGGGACTTTAAATTTTCATAAAATGCGCCTGCTTTCAATTTTTGACCGTTCATCACACTCTCCGCTTATTCCAATCATCTTATTTCAAAAATCCATTCACGATCTGCTCTTCCGCTTCCTTCTCCGTCAAACCCAGCGTCATCAGCTTGATCAACTGTTCCCCGGCAATTTTTCCGATCGCCGCTTCATGGATCAGGTTCGCATCCACATGGTTCGCCGTGAGCTCAGGCAGTGCCGTCACGCTGGCATTGTCCATAATGATAGCGTCGCACTCGGTATGCCCCGCGCACCGGTTGTTCCCGTTGATCACCGACACGAATTTCTGGTGAGAGTTTTCCTTTGCGACGGAACGGCTCATCACGTTGGCGCTGCTGCCTGCACCGTCCATATCCACCGAAAAATCCGTGACAGCTGTCTGCTTTCCGTGGGTCATGATCTTCTCTTTGATCACAAGATTTGCATTTTCCCGAAGTCTCGCCCTGGTCACCCTCGTGGTGGAATCGATGCCCTTGATCTGCACGGTCTCCATCTCCATGCTTGCCCCATCCGCCAGCTCTATGATCGTCGTGGGGTTCATCGTATTGCGCCCGTTGCCGTCGCCGGAGCCGTAATGCTTTTCCACATAACGCACTTTCGCGTTCCTGCCCAGATAAAAACTGTGAATACCGTCGTGCGCCGAATCCTCCCCGCCGCCGTTGTGAATTCCACAGCCCGCCACGATCGTCACATCGGCATCTTCCCCCACGATGAAATCATTGTACACCAGATCCTTCAATCCGGTCTGGCTGATAATAACCGGTATGTGCACGCTCTCATGCTTTGTACCCGGCGCAATGATAATATCAATGCCCGGCTTGTCCTGCTTTGTCACAATATTGATATTGGCAGTGGTCCGTCTGCTGTCGAGCTCGCCGTTCGCCCTGATGTTGTAGGCGCCCTCCGGCACCTCGTGGAGACCTGCCACTTCCTCCAGCAACGTTTTTTGTATGATATCCATATAGATAGTCTCTCCAGTTTATTTTTTATATCGTCTGTCAAAATCCTGCCGTCATGGACCCGTTTTTTCCTTCCCGGACTTCCCACTCTTCGACAAAAGCATATCGCAGGCACTGCCCCCGGTGGCCGCCAGAAGTTCCGGCAGGATCTCCTCCCTCGTGCCGCTCTTTTGGACTCTGCCGTCGGCGATCAGGATAATCCTGTCCGCAATATTCAGGATACGCTCCTGATGGGAAATGATCAGAATGGAGCCGCCCATCTCCCGGTACATTTTCTCAAATACATTGATCAGACTGTTGAAACTCCATAGATCGATGCCTGCCTCCGGCTCGTCAAAAATGGAAAATTTCGTTCCCCTCGCGATGATCATCGCGATCTCGATCCGTTTCAACTCCCCGCCGGACAGGGACGCATTCACCTCTCGGTTTACATAATCTCTCGCACAGAGCCCCACTTCCGACAAAATACTGCACGCCTCCTGCACACTGGTATTTTTACCAGCCGCCATCGTGAGCAGATCCTTTACCGTCAGCCCCTTGAAGCGGACCGGCTGCTGAAAGGCATAGCTGATCCCCTTCTTTGCCCGCTCCGTGACGGATGCCCCGGTAATGTCCTCTCCGTCCAGCAGGATGCGCCCCGCAGTCGGCTTTACAATGCCCGCTATGATCTTCGCCAGTGTGGATTTTCCTCCGCCGTTCGGCCCCGTCACCGCCACAAACCGTTCCTCTATTTTCAGATTAATATCTTTCAGAATCTCCTTATTCTCTTCCACATCGTACTGTACATTCTGTAATTCTAACATAGACACTCCTGTTTTATTCCTGTTTTCAATTAAAATTGTCCAGATTTCTGAGCGCTTCCTCCTCCGTGAGAAAAGCCGTCCATCCAAAAAGCGCATCCGTCCCCTGTTCCAGGCCCCAGACATAATAAAGATTCCCGCCGTTGCTGCGGCGCACCCTAACGGATTTCACCGTCATCGGTTCCACATATTTCCGGTAATGTTTGCAGGTCCGCTGCTGGCAGACTTCTGTCTCAAATTCACAGCCGCCGCAATTATCCGTGATCCTGTATAATATGTCCCCCTCTGCACAGGGATATTCCTGTTTTTCCATAACCTTTCTCCCCAAATTTTCTCCTCAGGCCCACTATATTCTAGCACATCTTACGATTCCTGCCAAGTGAAAGCCCCGTCTTTCTGTCAGACCTCCTCCCAGTACTTCCGGTACATTTCATTCAGCCATTCGATCGCCTCCGCCATCCCGGACACATCCAGCGTGAAACGTCTCCTCGTCTTCTGTTCCTCCGGTGTTTTCGCGTAACCCAGAGGTTCCGGCCACACGACGCCTTCCATATAGTTCTCCTCCCCATCCGCCTTATTCATCAACATATAGCGCATCCCGTCCATACTGCCGCTCAAAGGCTCCTTCTTAATATAATTCAGATGCTTAAAATGCTCTGCTTCGATCATTGCCCGTCCTCCCAATACAAAAAAAGCCCGTATTTACAAGGGCTTTCCACGATAAAATGGAGATAGGGGGACTCGAACCCCTGACCTATACGTTGCGAACGTATCGCTCTCCCAACTGAGCTATATCCCCATGGCATTGTTAATTATAATGCAATTTCAGACAAATTGCAAGAAATTTTTTCCGTCTCCCTGCATATCATAACAATAAAGCACCTCGGAGGCTTTTATACATGAAAGAAACATCACATTTTAAGGAAAACAGCTGCAGCTTCTCCGGCGTACGCCCCGCCATGGCAGACCTGCCCTACCCGCCCGTCCGTACCTGCGGGCAAAATCCGGCTTATGCCGCCCTGCTCAGCACGGACCACTCCGGCATGGTATCTGAAATGACAGCGATCACTCAATATATCAGCAATGAAAACCGGCTTTCTGCCGAACTATGCCCCCTGGCGAGATCCATCCTCGGCATCGCGATCGCCGAAATGATGCACCTGCAGAAGCTCGGCGAACTGATCTGCCTGCTGGGCGGAAACGTAGATTTTACGGCGAGGTACCGCGGTGGAAAAAGCCGCATGTGGACGCCCCAGTACCTGACATTTCCCGCCGGGGCAAAGGATATGCTTCTGGCGGATATAGAAAGTGAAAAACAGGCGATCGCACAGTACACGGCACATATTAAAATGATAGAGGATTCCTGTGTGAATGCCGTGCTCAAAAGGATCATTGTGGATGAAGAATATCATATCATGCTGCTGCAGGGACTTTTGGAAGAACTCTGACTCTGCGCTGACGGGAGGCTGACTATCCGTTGAGCAGCCTCCTGCTGTCATGTCAGAAACTTTCCCGTTTACTCCCCGGTCACCAGGATCTGGCACATCTTCATCGTCTGAAGCGCCGCCTCGTGCGTCTCCGGCGTCACGCCGGCACAGCAGGACGCATCGACCGTAATCTCAGTCTCCGGAAACATCGCCTTTAAGATCAGCGCATTGGAAACCACACAGATATCCGTGCAGAGGCCGACCAGCTCTATCTCCTCAAAATTTCTCTCATTCCAGTGTGTCCAGCCGAAGGTCGGTTTATCGATACAGATACTGCCCGGCACCTCGAGCCCCTCTGCGATTTCCCATCCCTTCGTGCCACAGATACAATGTTCTACCGGCAGCTTCTTTCCCTCCGGAGTATCCAGATAATTTTCCTGATGGGTATCTCTTGTAAAAATGATCTCGTCTCCCCTGATCTGATATTCCCCGATCTTTTTCTTTACATTGCCGACGATCGCCTGTGCTTCCTTTGTCCCCAGGGAACCGTCGATAAAATCATTCTGCATGTCTACTACGATCAATGTTTTTTTCATATTCTTTTTTCCTCCATCTCTATACTCTATTACATCTGACAGTGATTTGAAATATCTTCAAAAATCCATTGACAGACAGGGCACGATTTGATACAATAATTTTCGGCAATCAGAAAGCCTGATCGCCGGTAAGCTGCTATAGCACAGTCGGTAGTGCGCAACATTGGTAGTGTTGAGGTCACCAGTTCGATTCTGGTTAGCAGCTTTTTATACATTCTTTCTATTCACGGCACACATCATCAAGAATTATCATACTATTATCCAAGTCAAATTGCAATGTGTCCTGTTATTTTTCTTTTTCCCACCCTGACAATGGAATAGACTTTATACTCTGTCAGTATTATACTGTAACCATTACAAAATTCAACAGGCAAAAGAGGTGATATTATATGACATTAACAAACGATGATCTGCAGGCATTAGCTAATTTGCTCGACACCAGTCTGGATGTCAAACTTGATCAAAAACTACAGCCCGTCCATAACAGGCTTGATAAAATAGAAAACAAGCTTGACAAAGTAGAAGGCAGGCTCGACAGAGTAGAAGGCAGGCTCGACAGAGTAGAAGGCAGGCTTGACAAAGTGGAAGGCAGACTTGACAAAGTGGAAGGCAGACTTGACAAAGTAGAGTCCGAAGTATCCTCCCTGAAATCCGGACAGTTAGAATTGAAAAAAGGCTCCAGAGAAATCCTGAAAAAAGTTTCTGAAACTTACGAATTAGCGCTTGAAGCATGGGGAAAGAGCACAGAAAACAGAGTGTGGCTGGAAGGAAAAAAACTGAAATTATAACTCTTATCTGATTCCCGAACAGATATGGTTGCCATCCCCTCCCTGAGGTGCTTTCTCCTCTTCCCGATACAGTTTCCGGTACTGTCCCGGTGTACAATTCATACTTTTTTTAAACGCCTTCCCGAAATAGCTGGTCCCGAAAAAACCACAGGCAAAAGCGATATCCGTTACAGTCCGGTCCGTCTCCCGCAGCAGGCTGGCCGCCCGTCTGATCCGATAATCCATCAGATAGCCAAACGGCGAAACGTTCAGCATATCGCGAAAGCAGCGCAGACACTCCCGCCCGCTGATATTCGCTGAAACAGCGATCTCCTCCAGGGATATTTTTTCACTGTAATGATCTCTGATATAGAGCATCATCTTTTTAATGCGCTCCTCCCCCTGGGAACTCACCGTCTTCTTTGCCTGCATCACGTGAGCCGCCTCCTGGCATAAAAGACACCACATGGACGACAGGTCATTTCTCACCGTAAATTCATAGCCGTACTCCCTCCGCTCCGCCGCGTCATAGGAATGACGAAACAGTTCGATGATCTGCCGCTGGTTCGCCACAGAAGGATGGAAGATGAACGCCTCCAGCTCCCTGCATTCAATGATCGGTGTAATATACTTTTTTTCAAACACATTGTGATATCCGCCCGCCAGAAGCTGCACGTCAAAGAGCTGATTCAGCACGATCGGGGCCGCCCCTGGCAAACATTCCTTGTAGTGCAGCATGTTGGAATTGATAAAAGCCCCCTCTCCGGTGCGGAGCGTGAAAGAGTGGCTGCCAGTATCCAACCGCACGCCGCCCTGCATCACCCAGAGGAATTCCACATCCTCGTGCCAGTGCCAGGGGGCAAAGCCTCCGGGTCTGCGCTCCATCTCCTCACAGCAAAACATGTGCGGAAATCCCTCCACCGGCCGCTCCACATCCTCCTCGAGATTTTCATTCAACCGCATCTCATATATCACTATATCGCCATCCCTTCTTCCGCATCGTCCATATAGTTCTATTTTTTGTCTGGATATTCATTTCTTTTACGACATTTTATCTATATAATCATATCATAAACAGAATAAAGATGCCACTTAAAAATACGACAACGTCATTGAGAGGAGGAAACCATATGAAGATCTATAATATTGACAACACCTGTAACTTTTTCGAGAAACTGGCCGCCTGCCAGGGAGAAGTAGAATTTGTGGATGAGCGAAACGGCTCCAGAACGCCTCTGACAAAACAGGGCATTCGGGAAAATCTCCTTCCGCTCTCTCTGATCAATGGAAAGATCAAGGAGATCGAACTGATCTTCCACAACCATCAGGACTTCGACAACATTTTTCGCTGGGTGATGAATAAAGGAAGCATCGCCTGCTGAATATCTGACAGAAAATACGGGGCGGCAGTTTTGATCTGCCTCCCCGTATTTTGTTACCTGATCAGTATACATGCCAGATCATTTACATTGGTTCCTGTAGGTCCCGTTTTAATCAGACCGTTGCATTTTTCCAGTGCATGATAAGAGTCATTCTGTAAGAGAACACTGCTGATTCGATATCCCGCTTCTCTTAATTTACCATAAGTACTGCCATCCACAAATCCCCCTGCCGCATCTGTCGGTCCGTCCGTTCCATCTGACCCGAAGGAAAATACAGCCACGTTTTCCATACCCCGTATCGCTTCCGCCGCCGCCAGCACCAGCTCCTGATTACGCCCTCCAAGGCCATTTCCTGTGAGCTGCACCACCGTCTCTCCTCCTGCAAGGAAAGCCAACGATTTTTTGCAATTTTGGTACTGCCTTGCTATCGCCCCGAGAAAAGTTCCTGCTTCCTTTGCCATACAATTCAGGCTCGAAGTCAGCACAAATGGCTCATATCCCAGCTCTCTGCAGGTTCTCGAAGCTGAAATACACAGTTCCTGCACGCTTCCCGTAATCACAGTAGTCACATTGTCACAGATTTTCGGTGTTTCCTGCTCCAACAGTTTTTTTACATTTTCTGTCAACACCAGACCATATTTCTCCACTACAGCCCGGCACATAAGCGTTGTCGAGGAATCCGGGTACGCCGGTCCCGAAGCGATCATATCAAGGGGATCCCCCAGAATATCTGAAAGTACTACCGCAAACACATGCGCGGGATAGCACATCTTCGCAAATTTTCCTCCCTTCACCGCAGAGAGACGCTTCCTGACGATATTCATCTCCTTGATATCCGCGCCGCAGGACAAGAGCTGCCTTGTCACATCCTGCAACTCTTCCAGCGTGCAGAGCGGTATCTCGAAAAGAGCAGAACCTCCCCCCGATATCAGCATGATCACCAGATCCTCTTTTGACAGGTTCCCAACCATATCCGCCGCATATTCCGTCCCTCTGAAGGAATTTTCATCGGGTACGGGATGCCCAGCCTCAAAAATGCGGTACGGCTCGATCTCTCCTTTGGCATGCTCATATTTCGTTATGATAACGCCCGCATCTATCCGATCTCCCAGCACATCTTTCGCCGCCTTTGCCATTTGCCATGCCGCTTTCCCGAGCGATACCACGATCAACCTTCCCTGGGGCATTTTCAGGCTTGCAAGCGCCTTATTTACCGCCTGGTCCGGCTGTACATCCCGAATCGCTCTTTTGATAATCAGATCTGCATCCTTACGAAAATCCACTTTATTCTCCTCACTTTCGTTTATTGTCCATCAAAAACCAAAATTTTAACAGGAAAGGCAGCAACAGAAAAGTTTCCGTCGACGTACGCATTATCGTTTCTACCTCTGCTTCTTTAAAACAATTATCGCATACCAATGAGTTTTTGGAAGAACTGTACTATTGTCTCAGCGGTATTCCGATCACTCTGCCGCCATTGCGTACCCGAAAAAATGATATTATGCTCTATGCCTGCCATATTCTGGTGCGCTTTGACAAGAAAATAAACATGCATTTTTCCCAGTATGCATGGCCCGGAAATATCCATGAGATGGAAAACGCTATCCAGTATATGTTATCCATCCATAATAACAAATCTCTGATACTGACCGCCGATGAACTGCCTGTCAATATCAGAGAAAATGTCAATACCATGGGGATTCCACAACGTATGCAAACCGATATGAATGCATCTTCAGGCATGCCTCTGCGTTCTATTGAAAATCAGATCCTTCTCGATCTGATCAATGAACGCGGCGAAACTGTTGCCGAAAAAAAACAGATCGCGGAAAAACTCGGCATCAGCCTCTCCACTCTCTATCGCCGTCTCTCGGAGCTGCCCTACAGATCATAATACATCGCAAACTCCGCCGGCGTGGGGATCTCCCCCGCCTTCTTCGCCTCCGCGCGCTTTCTCGCCGTCCATACTTCGATCAGCCTCTCCGGGAACACGCCGCCCTTTGTCAGATAGGCATGGTCCGCCTCCAACGCATCCAACGCCTCCTCCAGGCTCTTCGGCAGTCCCTTGATCTTCTTCTGCTCCTCGGCGGATAACGTATACAGATTAAAGTCATAAGGCCCCCATCCCATGGCCGCGGGATCGATCTTTCTCTCGATGCCGTCCAGACCGGCCATCAGGATCGCCGCATAGGCATAGTATGGATTTGCCGTGGCATCCGGATTTCGCAGTTCAAACCGCTTTGTCTCCGGAGATTTCGCGTAAGCCGGAATCCGGATCACCGCGCTCCTGTTGGATGTGGCGTAGCCGATGGTCACAGGCGCCTCATAGCCCGGCACCAGCCGCTTGAAAGAGTTGGTGGAGGGATTCGTGAAGGCGCATAAAGACGCGATATGTGTCAGCAGCCCGCCGATAAACCAGTGCGCCGTCTGACTAAGGCCCGAATAGCCGTTCTCATCGTAAAATAACGGCTTTCCGTCTTTCTTTAACAGCATATGTACATGCATGCCGCTGCCCGCCTCCTGATAGATGGGCTTTGGCAAAAACGTCGCGGTCTTGCCCTCCTTCGCAGCCATATTTTTAATGATATATTTGACGATCATCGTGTTGTCAGCCATCTCGGGCATATCCGCCAGCTCCACCTCGATCTCCATCTGCCCAGGGCCGCCCACTTCGTGATGATGATATTTTACTCTGATGCCCCAGTCCTCCATCTCCATACAGATACGGCTTCTCAGATCATACCCCACATCCTGGGGCGCTGCCACATGATAGCCGCCCTGGCCTGGCACCTCAAAACCGTTGTTGCCCGGATTGTCAAGGCTTCTGTTCCACGCCGCCTGCTTCGTGTCGATCCGGTAACCGCACTGTCTCGGCGATACCTCATAACGCGCCGTGTCAAACAGATAGAACTCAAATTCCGGTCCGATGATCATGGAATCCGCGATGCCGCTCTCCCTCATATACTCCACTGCCCGCAGCGAGACATTTTTCGGATACTGATCGAAGGGCTTATTCTCTTCCTTCCCGATCACACAGACGTTCCCGCACATCGTCAGCGTAGGCACCTCCGCGAAAGGATCCACGCAGGCCGTATCCGGATCCGGCAAAAATACCATATCGCTCTTCTCGATCGGCGCATATCCGTAGTTGGAACCGTCAAATCCGATGCCGTACACGAACGTGTTCTCGTCGAACCGCTCCACCGGTATCGTGATGTGCCGCCAGCGCCCGTCGATGTCCGTCATCTTAAAATCGATCATGCGGATCTGTTTTTCCTCGCACAGTTTCCTGATCTCTTTACTCTTGTCCATAACTTATTCCCTCTCCTTATCCCTTAGGCATGTACACAGTGCAGGCACAACGCATCTTTTTATCTGACTTTTGGCGCACTGCTCACTACTTACGTGAACATTATAGCACGTCCTCACATGATTTCCCAGCAGATTATTTCCGATAATCTCTTATTGTTCCGTCTGCATTCCGGGACTTTACACTTTCCAGCGAATCCGCTATGATCAATTTTTAAGGAGACAATAAATATACTGAACCGGGGATACTATGAACCAACTGTCAAAAAGGACCAGTGGCATTTTTCCGCGATGAGAGTTTCCGCTCAACGGAAACACCCGTACTCCGGATATCCCACGCTGTCCTGGACAACTCCAAAGAAAAACGCTGCATCCAGGCCTTTCAGGAGTGAGCTTCCCGCAGCCTCTCCACGATACTTTTCTTCCGTATGCTGTGCCAGGCGAAAACCGGCACCAGCACAGCCACTGTTCCGAGCACCGGCAGCATGATCACAAAGGGCAGTATCTGAAAGCGGTACTCAAAAAACGCCACCAGATCACCAAGTGCTCCCAAAATAACGAAGGACAGCGCACTTCCCAATACAAAGCCGGCCGTGCCCGAGACTGCCACATAGCTGATCCCCTCGCAGATCAGCATTTTCTGCAGCTGGCCGTTTGTCATCCCGATGCTCTGCAGCATGGCAAACTCCCGCTTTCTCGAAAGGATCTGCGTGATCATCGCGTTGCTGAAGTTCAAAATGCCCACCAGAACGACCACCGTGGATAGCGTGATACCGATCAGGGCGACCATCGCCGTCATATTCTCAAACTCTTTCCGCAGCGCCTCCTTTGTCACATAACCCATCTTTCCGTTCTGCTCCGTATAGGATCTGAGCGCCTCCTCAAACGCCTCCTGTTTCTCTTCCGCCACCCGGTAGGACACTGCAAAAAGCTGCGCGTTGTCGTCGTTTTCCTCAAATTCCTGCGGCGGCAGTATCACATTGAAATCGTTCGCCGCATACGTGTGGATATCCATGCTGTAGGGGATCTCCACGATCGCCATCACTTCGTACTCCTGTTTCTCCAGATCATCGTACGCCATATCCACGACCACCCCCGACGCATCCCGTATCTCGCGGGACACGGATCCCTCCGTGAACCTCTCCACCGTCACGGCATCCCCCGGATGGTAGACATGCTCATCTGCAGGCACCTTCTCCAACCCGTTGATCGGCGTGAGCAGCACATACCCGCCCTCCATGAACCGGTCGATATCAAGCCTTCCGTCCAGCACCGTCATACAGGAAAGTAATTCCCTGTCGTACCCGTAAAATATTCCGCCAAATTCTTTTTCTCCCTGTAGTTTCCTCTCAAGCTCCTCCACAAAATGCGGATCCTGCCGCAGTTTTCCTTCCTCCTTCAGCCTGTTCAGCTGAACCTGCGCCTTCTCATCGATCTCCACAAAGGACCGGAAGCGCAGCCACATCTCAGCCCTCTCCTCAATGCCCTCCTGCGCATCCGCCAGCGCCAGAAATTCTGGATCCACGCTGAGCTCGCCGTCCCGTAGAGAACCCGACGTGATATTGACATGCCCCAGCAGAAAATCCCCGGCGATCCGCTGTTCCACATACCGGTCAACCCGGAAACTCCCCACCGCAGTCATGACAATGGTTAAAAAGATGATACTTAAGGACATCGCCGAGATGACGACAACGACAGTGCTCCTGTTTCTGCTCAGGTCGGAGAGCGCCATGGAAACCGCGCCAAAGGCGCCTCCGTCTTTCCTTTTTTTCTTCCTTCTTCTACGCGCCGCTCTCCCTGAGCCGTCCGGTTCCGCATACCGGAGCGCTTCGACCGGTGATACGCTGCCCGCGATCTTCCCGGGTTTTCTGCTGCTCAGACAGACGGTCAGCGCGGAAAACAGGGCGCCGGACACAAAGATCCAGGGATGAAATTCCAGGGAGGCCTTGATCTCCCCGTAATCTCCGATCCGAAGCATAAAAGGAAACAGCAGCCTTCCGATCCCGAAACCGATAAAAAGTCCGACAGGGATCCCGATCACGGACAACAGAACCGCCTGTCGCCTCACCATCCTGCGGATCTGCCTCTCTGTCGTGCCGATGGTTTTTAACAGCCCATAAAAACGGATATCATTTACAACGGATATCTGGAAAATATTGTAGATGATCAGATAGCCGGTGAGCAGGATCACGATGACAGCGCCAAGCAAGATCAGCACAGTCAGAGGATCCGCCGCTGCCATGCGGCTTTCCATATACGCCCAGTTTACTCCGTAAGCCACCTCCGTATCCGGCTCATAGCCAGCATTTGCGATCGCCGTCCTGACCTTCCCCTCCAGATCGGAAGTATC
The DNA here is from genome assembly GCA_947643595.1 of uncultured bacterium. Lineage (GTDB taxonomy): Bacteria > Bacillota > Clostridia > Lachnospirales > Lachnospiraceae > 1XD8-76. The sequence goes on from CANRWP010000012.1 coordinate 43,979, forward strand.
TTCAAAATACAGATTGCCTGCGATCAATCCCATGCCTGCGTCCTCCGGGTGCTCCTCCTTCCATCTCACGAAATCCTCATCCGTCAGAGAGCCTTTTAACGCTTTCCAAAAGCATTCCGACACAAAGAGCTCGCTGGCGTGGGCGATGGAATCTCCCTGATAAAAACCGCACAGGGTAAACTCCTTTTCTATCTCCTCCCCCATAAACGAAAAACAGATCGGAATCTTTGCCCCCAGCTCACAGGGCTCCCCCAGTTCTTCCAATACAAACGTATCCGCAATGATCTCATCCGCTGCTTCCGGCATCCGCCCCTCCTCCAGCGTGATGAACATACCCTCGAGAACACTCTGCTCCGGCGTATAGCGGATCTCCGCCTGCCGCTTTACGATATTGTCCGCTATACCGATAAGAATAGTATAGCTGCTTCCCCTTACGGACGGATCCTCGCACACTTTTTCATACTGCTCCCCTGTAACCGCCTTCAGCCCCGCATGGTACCTTCCGCCCACCTCCCGCATGGTGCTCTCCTGGATCGCCTGCATTGCGCCGCCCGTCATGGAGAAGACCGCCGTGAACAAAATGCCGGTAAGCGCGATGGCGGCCACCGCAAAAATATTCCGCATCCGGTTATTCCGAAGGCTTCTGTCCGACAGCCTGCGGACGGATGCGCCGTTATTGTTTCTCATACGCGCACCTCCCCCGCCGTCTCACCTTCTTCCTCCGTCCGGAAAACAGCCTTTTTTATCGCGATATCTCCGTTTCTGTGATCGTTTACGATCCTGCCGTCCTCGATGCGGATGATCCGGTCGGAAAGCTGCGCCAGCGCCTCATTGTGGGTGATCATCACGACGGTCTGGTGAAACTGCTCGCTTGAAAGTTTCAAAAGTCCAAGCACCTCCTGCGTCGTCCTGCTGTCCAGATTTCCGGTCGGCTCGTCGGCTAAAATGATCGCCGGCTTCGTCACCAGAGCGCGGGCGATAGCTGCCCTCTGCTGCTGCCCGCCGGAGAGCTGTCCCGGCAGATCGTCCAGTTTGCTCTTAAGGCCCAGCGTGCAGACGATCTGCTCCATAAAAGCCTTATCCGGCGCCCTCCCGTCCAGCTCCATCGGCAGAACGATATTCTCGTAGACGCTCAGGATCGGCACCAGATTATAGCTCTGGAAGATAAAGCCGATCCTCCGCCTGCGAAAGATCGTCAGATCGTTCGCATTCAACTCAAAGATCTTTTTTCCCGCCACTGTCACCATCCCGGAGGTGGCATAGTCCAGCCCTCCCAGCATGTGCAGCAACGTGGATTTTCCGGAGCCGGAAGTCCCCACCACCGCGGTGAACTCCCCCTCCTCTATGCTCAGATCCACGCCGTCCAAAGCTTTGACCTGAACGTCGCCCTCGCCGTAATATTTTTTGAGATTTTTGGTTTCGAGTATTTTCATGGAATCCTCCTTTTTCAGTCCTGCATATACCCTGCATTTAGTTAAAGCCATAGCCTTTCCCTACGGAAAGACATGCTGCGCTCCAACTGATCAACACAATCCCCGTTTGCCTTATATCTTAATTTTACCAGATACATCTTACAGCATCCTGACAGGACGGCGAAAAAGATGTGACAATTTTGTCAGAAAAATACCCAACCTTGATCCGGCAAATTTTACACAATAGCGGAAATCTGCCCAGGCTCATTCAGCAAAAACAGCGAAAACCTGCTGCCTGCACCCGCTTCGGAGGACACGGTGATATACCCCTTCTCGCACCGGAGTATCAGCTGCGCAAGGTACAGTCCCAGACCGCTCCCCTCCTGCTGTTCCACCTTCCTCCCGCGGTAGAAACGCCGAAAGATAAGATTGAACTCACTCTCCGGAATACCGATGCCCTCGTCCGCGATCGTGACTTTCGCATATATTTCCAGTCTTTCCAGCGTAATTTTTATACTGCTGTTTTCGGGGGAGTATTTGACGGCGTTCTCCAGAATATTTGTCATCGCCTCCGCCGTCCACTTCGGATTATGCCAGAGCTTCACATCCCGAAATTCCTCTGTGATCAGTTCGATTTTTTTCGCGGATGCCTGCGCATAGACGGAGCCGACCGCCCTCGCGACAGTTTCTTTGATTCCGGTATATCCGGCCTCAAAACAGATCATACCGTTCTCCAGCCGGGAAGCCTTCAGCAGATCCGCCATCAGCCACTGCAGTTTATTCGCCTGATTTTTGGTCCGCACAAGAAACTCTATCCTGCGCGCCTCTTCCAGGGAGGGATCCTGCAGCAGCTCCGTGTTCATGATGATATTGGCAAGCGGTGTCTTTAGCTGATGAGAGAGATCCGAGATCAATTCCATGACCTGATCCTTCTCCTCCCCCGCCCGCTTCTGCTTGAACCGTGCGGACGCCAGAATGCGCTGCAGCTCACTGACGATCCGGGATTCCCTTGTCTCCAGCGTGTCGGGATAAGGCGGGTGTATACCGCCGTCTTTCTCCTCGCTGTCCTGGAAGCTGTCCAGAATTCTATCCATCTTTTTCCACTGGCGCAGAAAATAGACCGTCTCCAGAAAAATCACGGCAAAACATGCCAAAAGGCACAGGCAGAGAACTACTATCACACTGCCTGAAGCTATCCGCTTATCTGCCGCCAAAAGCATTCCCGTCCCCATCAGCCTTCCTCCCACAGATAACCGATCCCCTGGATCGTTCGGATATGATCCCCGCCCAGCTTCTTGCGCAGACGGCTCACATTGACGGAGAGCGTATTTTCCTCCACATAATTCCCGCCCTCATCCCAGACATGCCCTAAAATCTGTTCCTTCAGGAGCGCCTGATCTTTGTGCTCCATAAAATACTGCAAAAGCCGAAACTCCGTCATGCTCAGATCCAGCTCCCTCCCGCCGCAGGATGCGCGGAATGTTTTTAGATCCAACACGATATCCCCTGAGACGACTGTGCGGGCGGACACCCGATCCGTTCCCCCGTCCGCTGCCAGCCGGCGCAGGATATTCTGCAGTCTGACCTTCAGGACCGCCACCGAGAATGGTTTGGTGATATAATCGTCGGCGCCGCTTGTCAGTCCCATGATCTCATCCGTCTCCAGATCTCTCGCCGTCAGCATCACGACAGCGCACTTCTCTCCCGCTCCGGGCAGGCTCCGTATCTTTTGGCAGAGCGAGATGCCATCCCCGTCCGGCAGGTTCAGATCGAGGATCACCGCGCCGGGACGCTCTCTCTCAAAGAGCGCGTACCCCTCCTGAAACGTCCCCGCGCCCAACGTCTCATATCCTTCCTGTTCCAGCGCGAAACGGATGCCGCTGTTTAATCCCGTGTCGTCCTCTATGATCAGTATTTTCATACGTTTTCTCCCTCATCCTTCCCCGAAATATTCCATCAGTTTTTTATACTCATCCTATGGGGACAAACAGGTGTCCGTCAGATAACCCATAGCCGCCCCACTCGTTTGTTGCCTTCCTGAAAAGGATGAATTTTCCAGAAATGATAAAGAAGCTGCCCTCTGGGCAGCCTCTGTATTTATTTCGCTTGTGCATTGAAAATAAGGTTTCCTGTAAAAGTTTAAAGAATCTCAGGTCAGTCCAAAAATTCTACCTCACCGCTGTCGATATGGTAAAGGGCTCCGCACACCGTAAGCTCACCTTTCTCTACCAGTTCTTTCAGACTCTCCCGGATCGCCGCCACACTGTTTCTCACATTCAGGCAGCTGGCTTTGGTCGGATCTTTTTCTTCGCCGATCGCCTTTTTGATCTCATCGGTTATGTATTTCACAAAACCACCGGGATCGCTGCTCACCGCTGCCCCCACTGCACCGCAGTTTGTATGGCCAAGCACCACTGCCAGCTTCGTTCCGAGATGTTCCGTCGCATACTCAACGCTGCCCATCTGATGATTGTCCATCACATTTCCCGCCACACGAATCGTAAACAGCTCACCGATTCCCGCGGAAAAGATGCTCTCCGGAATCACTCTTGAATCCGAACAGGTAATCACGGTCGCATAAGGACTCTGACCGTTTTCACAGGTATACTGCCTGATCGCGGGAGAAACATCCCCCGGGTTTGTTGCTGCCGCCAGATAACGCTGATTCCCGCTTTTCAGCTTTTCAAGCGCTTCCGCCGCGGATAAATTTTGATGACTCATAATGCGTTTCCTCCATTTCTTATCCTGCACCGGCCACATCTGCCGCCTGCCCGGCACAGTCGTCCATTTATCGTAATTTCAGTATAAAACATCTGCCCTGATGATGCAACCCGGAAATAACTGTTCCACGGCATGCAATACCTGTTTCAGAATCATTTCTCAAGACCGCATCTGCAACTGCCTCTCATTCAACCACTGCCACCTCGGAATTACCTTCTCTCGCCTGCTCCATCGCCGCATTCACCAGCTTATAAAAGTGTTCTCCGGAACTCGTCGCTCCAGTGACGGCATCCACCGCCTCGATATCCTGAGACTCCAGCAGTCTGCTTCCATACAGGCGGGTATATTCATTCGGATAAGTTCCTGATACCGGCTTCATATTTTCCATATAGGCGTTATCCCAGGCTTTGATAAAACCGCTCGGATTTTTCGCGTTGAATTCTATCGAAACAATCTTATCATTCTTTACAAAAATACATACATACTCTTTCCACCCGTAATCATACTCTTTCATTTCCGCTGTATAATAACCGTTTTTCATTCCCTTTTCACTGCCGCATCCTGCCAGGCAAAGACTCAAAATCACCGCGGACAATAACATGATCTTTTTCTTCCACATCTTCCGTCCTCCTCCTTACACATTCCTGATCCTTACTTGGGATACCAGCTCTGTCAGCATCTGTGCCTGTCTTGTGAAATCTTCACAGGCGGCGTTTGTCTGTCTCGCCGTATCCGCATTGCCTCCCGCAATCTGATCCACCGCTTCCAGATCCGATTTCACATCCTCCGCCGCCGCCTTCTGTTCCACAATAACCTGCTCCAGATTATCGGTAATTTCCGAAAACCGGGAAGTATTTTCGGCGATCTCAAGGAGGGAAGCCTCCATGGCCTTCACCGCTTCCACGCCCTTTTGTATTGTATCGGATGTATTTTTGATAATCTTCGTCGTCTGCGCGGAAGCGTTTGCCGACTGTACCGCCAGCTCTCTCACTTCCTCCGCCACTACAGCGAAACCTTTTCCCTGCTCCCCGGCTCTCGCCGCCTCGATGGACGCGTTCAGAGACAACAGGTTTGTCTGCGCCGCGATCCCCTCGATCATGCCGCTGATCTGTCTGATCTCGTCCATGTTGGAACTGATCTCATCCATGTTGGCAATCAGCCCCGCCATCTCCTCATTGCCCTGCGTCACCTTGCTGTCCGTCGCGTCGGAACACTCCTTCACCCGCCTTGCGCTGTCAATGATCATCTCAATATTGGACACGATCCGGTTTGTACTTTCGTTCAGACGGGTTACGGCTTCCATCTGTTCGCCGGAATCCTGCTGCATCTGTTTGGTACGCTCCGCCACCACATCCGTATTCTGCGCTACTTCCCTGGCGGTATCCCGCATCGCCTCCATATTGCGGTTCAGGGAATCCGTGATGACCGCCAAAGCTTCTTTCAGCGCCGCGAAATCGCCGCTGTATTCGCCTGTCGTCTGCACCGTGTAATTGCCGCCGGATAATTCGCCCAGCACATAACTGATATTGGTGATATAGCTGTTGAGCTGTTCCACGGTCCTTGCCAGGGCTGTGGTAAGCACCTCTATCTCATCCCCGGTCTCCGCTTTATTTACGGCGGACGCCAGATCTCCCTCCGACAGGGCTTCAATCCGTCCCGTCGCCGCCCTCAGATGCTCTGTCAGCCCCGATACCATGCGTGTGATCATCGCCTGCCCGATCAAAAGGACAACCACCGCAAGTACAACTCCCAGTATGGCCGCGGTGACTCCTCTTGTTTTAAATTCTTTCACCGGGACATCGATCACAAGGGACCAAAGTGTCCCCGGTATCGGAGAATACGCCGCATAATGAGGTGTATTATGTAAAGTGATCTTCTGGGAACCCGTCTGTCCGCCGATCACTTTCTCATACATGTCCCTGCTCTTCGAGCCGGGATACATATCGTACACATTCACCTTCTTCGCAATGTTCTCTATATCTTTATCCCCAACGATCTGTCCCTCTTCATTCACGATATAGGCAGCTCCGGTCTCTCCGAGGTTCATATTGCTGAGCACATCATTCAGGATATCATACTTGTAGCTCCCCACCAGATAATATGCCGTCTCCTCCTCCGTTTTCAAAGGAATTCCCACTGCGAGCTGAATCAGATCATCCTGCATCGCCGGTTCCCCGATCACGATATTTTCGGTCTCCCGCAGGAACTCATAATATTTCCGATCCGAAATATCCGCCGGGGCATTACCGTATCCTGTATATTTAGCGCCGTCCGTATGGTAAATACCGATCCATACGAATTCCACTTTATTTGCCTCTCCTTCCAGAAACGCCTCCATCCCCGGATCTTCCCCATCTGAAGAGAGCATCTCTTTTATTTCCGTACTTTCGGAGAGCTGGTAGATTCTCTCCGTCAGTAAATGAAGATTGGAGCTCACATTCTGTGACGCGATCTTAACCATAGGCTCTATCGTATTGAGCATCGTATGGTCTGTAGTGTCAAAACTGGCAGCTACCATAAAAGAAGTGATCAGACATACGATCACAATGGAAACTGCCATAACATAACGTATGATTTTTGTCTTTATGCTTCCTTCCCTCATCTCTTTAAAGCCTTTCTCATCCTATATTTTCTCCTGCTTCAGACAAACGCAGTACATTCATTTTATCATCTGAAAGACTGTTTTTCAATGCATATTTTGCTCTCTGAAAAGCTCTGTGAGATATCAGCTCTCACCGACATCCGACATCATTTTTCCGAGTTTTCTCCTCACATGGATGTAGGCGGGGATCAGAAAAACGTCCGCCAGTATCCACGCAAGAGGACTGGCGAGACAGGCTCCGGTGTACCCGAGAGCCGGCACCAAGAAAAGCCCCGCAAGCCCTCTCGCCACCATCTCACATACCCCCGCCAGAACCGCAAAGGCACTGAAGCCCATCCCCTGTATCATAAACCGGATGATATTGACAAAGGCGAGCGGAATATAAAATGCGCTCATGGTGAGCAGCATCTGTCTTGCTCCCTCCACGATCCCTGCGCCGCCCTCATTCACGAACAGGCTCACAAAGTTATCTCCAAAGAAAAACAGCACTCCAAAGGCGAGCAGCGCGTATCCGATTCCCAGCACACTGCAGGCGCGCAGTCCCTCTCCCAGCCTTTCCAGCTTCTTTGCCCCCACATTCTGTCCGCCGTAGGTCGCCATCGTGGAACCCATCGCATCAAAAGGACAGCAGAAAAACATGCTCACCTTACTCGCCGCCGTGGTGGCCGCTACCGCCACAGAGCCGAGAGAATTCACCGAAGTCTGCAGGATCACACCGCCGATGGCCGTGATCGAGTACTGCAGTCCCATCGGCACACCCATACCGCAGAGCGTTTTCATATGACTGAAATTCACCTTCCACTCGTCCTTTGTGATCTCCAGAATATCAAATTTCTTCTTCATATAGAACAGACACAGCACACCGGAGATCAGCTGGGACACCACCGTCGCGACGGCCGCCCCCGCAATTCCCATGCGGAAAGTCAATATGCACAGAAGATCCAGGCCGATATTCAGCACGGAAGAAAGCAGCAAAAACATGAGGGGCGTCCTGGAATCTCCCATGGAACGTATGATGCCGGACAGCAGATTGTACAGATACGACGCCGGTATCCCCCAGAAAATTATCACGATATAGGTGTAAGCGTACACAAAAATATCCTCCGGTGTATGCATCAGCATCAGGATATTTCTGCACAACAACACCACCATCGTCGTCATGATCACCGCGAAAACTCCGGACAGCCACACGCTGTTCGCAATGAACTGCCGCATACCGGAGTAATCCTTCGCCCCGAATTTATGGGCCACCGGGATCGCAAAACCATTGCAGACGCCCATACAGAAACCTATGATCATAAAGTTGATGGAACCCGTGGAACCCACCCCGGCGAGCGCTTTCACGCCCAAAAACTGCCCCACGATGATCGTATCCACCACACTGTAGAACTGCTGAAATAAAAAGCCAAACAAAAGCGGTACGGCAAATCCCAGAATCAATCTCATGGGGGAACCCGCCGTCATATCTTTCGTCGATACTTTTTGCGCCCTCTCCCTCACTTCCATGCCGTTTCCTGCGCGCAGACTTCTATTTCTTTTCAAAACAACCGACACTGCACTCATCTTTTATCGCCTCCGTCTAATACTCAAAAATCAAATACGAGTATATACACTTTTCCTCCAAAAGAACAGTATCATTTCTCACAAATTTTTCTTGCTTATTCTGCCCTTTTATTGTAATATTCATTAGATTAGATCAGGTATGAAAGAAGGAATAAAATATTATGAAAGAATTTCTCAGACGCAAAAACATCATCTTCTCTTTTAAGCGATACGGCGTAGACTGCCTGGGCGCCATGGCACAGGGGCTGTTCTGTTCCCTTCTGATCGGCACGATCATCAAAACACTGGGACAGCAGACCGGCATGGAGTATCTTGTGACGATCGGTACATATGCCGCCAATATGGCGGGGCCGGCCATGGCGATCTCCATCGGCTTCGCTCTGCAGGCTCCCCCGCTCGTACTGTTCTCTCTGGCCGCGGTGGGCGGCGCTGCCAACGAACTGGGAGGAGCCGGCGGACCTCTCGCCGTTCTGATCATCGCCATCCTGGCGGCGGAATCCGGCAAAATCGTCTCCAAAGAGACAAAGGTCGATATCCTTGTCACCCCCTTCGTAACCATCTTCGTGGGTGTGGCGTTGTCGTCCCTTCTCGCCCCCGGCATCGGCGCTGCTGCCAGCTCCATCGGCCGGCTGATCATGTGGGCGACCGACCTGCAGCCGTTCCTGATGGGAATCCTCGTATCCGTGCTCGTCGGAATCGCTCTGACTCTTCCGATCTCCTCCGCGGCGATCTGCGCGGCGCTGTCGTTGACCGGACTGGCCGGCGGCGCCGCCGTGGCAGGCTGCTGCGCCAACATGGTCGGATTTGCTGTCATGAGCTTTCCGGAAAACAGATGGGGCGGGTTACTCTCCCAGGGTCTCGGCACTTCCATGCTTCAGATGGGCAACATCGTAAAAAATCCAAAGATCTGGATCCCTCCCATCGTCGCGTCCGCCATCACGGGTCCCATCGCAACCTGCCTGTTCCGACTGCAGATGAACGGCACTCCCGTCTCCTCCGGCATGGGCACCTGCGGACTGGTGGGACAGATCGGCGTCTACACCGGCTGGTTAAACGACATAGCGGCAGGCACAAAGGCATCCATCACCGCTGCGGATTGGATCGGCCTGATCACGGTCTGCTTTCTTCTGCCCGCCGTCATCTCCCTTCTCCTGGGAAATCTGCTCCGGAAGATAGGGTGGATCAAAGAGAACGATCTGAAACTGGAATAGTACATACACCGAGGTATGGGCTCAATATCCATACCTCTTTTTGTATCGAAAGAACATAACCGCGGACAGTACCAGTGCCATCAGCTCCGCCGCCGGCGTGGCCAGCCAGATCCCGTTTACCCCAAAAAACAAAGGCAGCACCAGCATCGTGATCAACATAAACACGAAAGACCTGGAAAACGCCAGAATCGCCGAGACAATCCCGTTGGACAGAGCTGTGAACATGCCGCTGGCGAAGATATTGAACCCGATAAACAACAGTGCGATCGTACAGATCCCGTTTCCGGACACCGCCAGATCGTACACCGGGTTATCCGGCTTTGCAAAGACCGACACGAGCGGCTTTGTCAGCAGGAAGGAAGCCGCCGCCGTCACCGCGGAGATACCCAGGATCACTTCCAGACTCAGCGCCACCAGCTTTTTTAGCTTCTCCTGGTTTTTCTCCCCGTGGTAAAAGCTGAGCAACGGGGCCACCCCGTAGGAATACCCCGTGTAGAGGGAGCTGGCAAACATCAGCACATACATGATGATCGTTACGGCCGCGACACCGTCCTCACCGACATAACGCAACATCGTCCAGTTGAACATCATCGTGATGATCCCGGTGACAAGCGCCGTGGCCATCTCCGAGCAGCCGTTTGTCGCCGCGTTCCACAGGACTTTAAGCCGGAACACAGGCTTTTTGAAGTGCAGCAGGCTCTTTTTCCCGGAGAACACAAACACTCCCACCACCGCCGTCACGGAATATCCCAGTCCCGTCGCGATCGCCGCACCGCTTATCTCCATTTGAAACCCCGCGATAAACACATAGTCCAGCACCATGTTCAACACACCGCCCGCCACCGAACAGACCAAAGAGAGGGTCGCCTTCCCGCTGGCGATCATGTAGAGCGTAAAGTTATTCATCAGAAGGATCGGCACCACAAAGATCAGATAGCGGCTCAGATACTCCATGCAGTACCTCTCCACCTCCGCCGACAGGTTCATGCCCGCAAAGATTTGATCCATCATCACATATCCAAGGGCGCACATGGCAATCCCCACAATGACATTCACCAGGATCAGAAAGGTAAAGTCTTCCTTCGCCTCCTCGCTTCTTTGTTCCCCCATCTTCTTCATAATGACCGCGCTGCCGCCGGTGGCCAGCATGGTGGAGATCGCGGTGACGACCTGGATGATCGGTGCTGTCAGATTGATCGCGGACAGCGCGTCCGTGCCGATCAGATTCGAGACAAACAGCCCGTCCACCATCGTGTAAAAAGACATGAACACGGTCATCGCGATGGTCGGCACCGCAAATTTCAAAATATTTTTCCATGTCACCGGTTTCCGATACACATTCTGATTTTCCATAAATTCACCTGTTCCTTTCCCTGTCTTCTTGTATTTTTTCTCTGCATCGGATATCATAAACCATACAGTAACTGTACGGTCAAGTGAAAAATAAAATTTTAATCAGTGTCCGTTTATCCGGCCACACATGGAATAACATCCGGAAAGGAATCGATCGTTATCATGGAAGAAAAGAGCAAGCTCCTCACCATCGGCCAGTTCGCCGCCCTCCACGGCATCAACAAAAAAACTCTGATGTGGTACGACGAGATCGGCCTGTTTAAGCCCGCCGCCGTCAACCCCGAAAACGGCTACCGCTGTTACAGCTATCACCAGAGTCCCATCCTGGAAACTATCCTGCTGCTGCGGGAGCTGGACGTATCCATAACAGAGATACAGGAATTCATGCGGCACCGGTGCGCTCAAAATATGAAAACTCTGTTAGAGGAAAAAATCTCAGACCTGGATCTGCAGATCATGCATCTCCAGGCAGTCAGAAAAACCCTGCTGAACCACTGCCAGAGCATGGAGACCCTGCTGACGATGGACTTATCCGAGATCAGCATCGTAGAGAAGGAGGAGCGCTGTCTTGTGACAGTGGATATCGACAGCGAAACTACTTTTGAAAAGGAAGTGGAGCTGATCACAGCGGAGACGGCCAGATACCGGCTCGGACGCCTGCACGACGCCTCCTACGGATCCATGATACCCGTCTCCAGCCTGCGGAGCGGAAATTTTGACGATTACACAAAACTGTTCATAGAGATTCCCTTCCTGGAGAAGAAAAAGGGGATTCATATCCAGCCGAAGGGATCATATATCCGCGCCTTTCACAAGGGCAGTTTTGACAGAATACCCCAGCGCTATCACGCCATCTTTGATTTTGCCCACAGACAGGGCCTTGCGCTGTCCGGTTTTTCCTACGAAAAGGGAATCAATGAGACCGTTGTCGACTGCGTCGATGACTATATCGTACAGATCGAGATTCCCGTCTCCTTTTTCGAAGCATAAAAGCTATCCCGACAGCACACTCTATAATGAAAAAGGAGGTATTTCTTATGGAGAGAAAAGTACGGATCGCACAGTACGGGTGCGGGAAAATGAGTGTATACCTGATGCGGTATGCGCTCGAGAAGGGAGCGGAACTGGTGGCCGCATTCGACAGGAATCCCGCTGTGATCGGAAAAGATGCAGGGGAGATCATAGGCACGGGTAATATCGGCGTCACAGTCTCCGACGCCAAAGCCGCGGACAGGATCCTCGGCGAGCTGAAGCCGGACGCCTGCGTGATCGCCACGCGCTCCACAATGCTCGATCTGAAAGAAGCTTTTTCCACCTGTGCAAAAAATGGGGTAAACGCGATCTCCACCTGCGAGGAGTCGCTGTACCCCTGGAACTCGTCCTACGAGATCACCAAAGAGCTGGATGATCTGGCAAAAGCGGGCAACTGCACGCTCTGCGGCAGCGGCTACCCGGATATGTACTGGGGTTCCCTGATCACAACGCTGGCGGGCTCCATCCACACCCTGAAGAAGATCAAAGGCAGCAGCAGTTACAACGTGGAAGACTACGGCATCGCGCTGGCGGAAGGCCACGGCGCCGGATTGTCCATCAAAGAATTTGAAAAACAGATCGGCAACTACAATGACCTATCCTACGAGGAGACGAAAAAGCTGATCGCAGACGGTGTGATCGAGCCCTCCTACATGTGGAACCAGAACGGATGGCTCTGCAGCCGGCTCGGCCTGCACGTCGTTTCCCAGACGCAGAAATGCATCCCCATCACCCACAAGGAGGATCTGGCATCCGACACCCTCCATATAACGATCAAAGCGGGAGATGCCACCGGCATGTCCGCTGTCGTGACGACCGAGACCGAGGAAGGCATCACCCTGGAAACCCAGTGCCTCGGCTATGTGTACGGTCCGGAGGATATGGATCGGAACGAGTGGACACTGGAGGGCGAGCCGGATACGACGCTGGTGGTAAACCGCCCCGCAACGGTGGAACTGACCTGCGCCACGCTGATCAACCGCATTCCGATGCTGATCGACGCTGAGCCGGGGTATATCACCACCGAAAAGATGCCGGTGAATCATTATCTGGTGAAACCGATGAACGAGTACGTGACAAGCAGATAGACCGCCCGATTTTTGCATAAATTCCCAAAGTCTGTCCATACTAACAGACATGAAGCGAATTCCAAAACACATCGGCGTGATTCCGGATGGCAACAGACGCTGGGCCAAACAAAACGGACTGAAAAAAGAAGACGGTTACACCTACGGGCTTGCCCCGGGAATAAGACTCCTCAAAGCGGTGCAGGAATGCGGCGTGCAGGAGCTGACTTTCTACGGTTTTACCGTAGATAACTGTAAGCGGCCGAAGGAACAGGTACTTTCCTTTTCCAAAGCCTGCGTCGAGGCCGCCAAAATGATCGAGCAGGAGAATACGGAACTGTTTGTACTTGGCAATACGGACTCCTCCTGCTTTCCTGCCGCTCTGCTTCCCCATGCGGACCGCAGGCGGCCCCCCGCCTATACCGAAGGAAAGCTGAGGGTAAATCTTCTGACTCACTACGGCTGGGAGTGGGATATGAAAAACGGCTGGGCATCCCGCGGGATACCGCGGATCGATCTGGTGATCCGCTGGGGCGGGATGTGCCGCCTGTCGGGTTTTCTGCCCCTGCAGACCGTCTATTCCGATTTTTATATCGTCAGAGAACTCTGGCCCGACTTTGAAGAACAGCAGTTTCTGGATGCCCTGAAGTGGTATCAGAGGCAGGACGTCACGCTGGGAGGGTAGCATCTTCACTTCTTATGCCGAAAGTCACTGACTGACCCACTCAGTATACTTTATAAAGTATTTTTTATATGGAACATACCGATAAACCTGTGATATTATTTAAGGGAGAATTATCAGGAAGCGAAAGGATAAATTATGTCAAAAATAGCCGTTTATTTCCCGGGTATAGGATACCACTGTGACAAACCTCTTCTGTATTACAGCCAGAGCATTGCTCGTAAACACGGATATGAAAATTCCAGAAATGTGAGCTATACATACAAAGCCGGAAATATCCGCGGCAATGACGGGAAGATGAAAGAGGCATACGAAATATTATTTTCGCAGACCGAAGCCGAACTTGCAGATATCTCCTGGTCCGCATATGACGATGTGCTTTTTATCTCAAAGAGTATCGGAACGATCATCGCGGCATCCTATGCGAAAAAACATGGGTTGGAATCCGCAAGGCACGTCCTGTATACGCCTCTGGCGCAGACTTACCTCTTCGCGCCGAATCGCGCGATCGGTTTTATCGGGACTGAGGATCCATGGAGCGATACAGATGAAATCATCAGGCTCTCCGACTTAAACTATATCCCGTTGACCGTGTATGAGGGCTGCAACCATTCTCTCGAATGCAATGACACCTTGAAAAACATCGAAAACTTAAAAGATATCATGCAGAGAACGCATGATTTCTGCACCTCGAAACCCTGCTGACCATCTCTGACCGGAAGTTACCGCAGCAGCGCCATGCTCCCGGTCAGTTTGTTGATCTTCTTTTTCGCGCCGCAGACAGCGATCCCGAAATAGCGTAACTCCGCCTCCGAAACCTCTTTTATCTTTTCCGTAAATTCCTCGTAGGTCCTGCATCCCTGCGCCACATCAGAGAAATCAACCACCGTCAAATCCGAAAATTCCGGTTCATACAGTTTCTCACGGATGTTTCTGATTGCCTCTCCGTTCCCCTTTAAAATCGGCACCGGAAATTCGATGATCCCCAGATGCCCGTTGCCCGTCCTGTCATACACATCCGCCCCCACAACATCCTGTCGGTATTTCCCAATCGTAATCCCCAGGATTGCCGCCGTATTTGCTATGATGCCGGGCGGCAGGCTCTCATCGATTACCATGATACATTTTTCATTCTGCACGCTCATTTTCCGCATCCTCCATGAATTGTTTTTCTTTTTGATAGCAACGGATATCCTCCTGCGAAAACTTATAATACAGCGGATAGACCACAAGATATCCGTCCATTTTTTTCAGTATCCACCCCCGGCAGACGAAAGTCTCCCTGTCAGGAAACAGACTGACGATCTGCTCCTCTATCTTTATGGCAGGCTCATTCATTTATTCTACTCCTCCCCCTGTCCTTTTCCGAAAATATTTCCCGGTAGATGCCCGGCGCAAGCCCAATGAACTGGTTGAAATAATTTGTGAAGTGGCTCTGATCCGAAAACCCGGTTCTGACCGCCGCCTCCACCGGAGGAATCCCCTCGGACAACAGTTTTTTTGCCTCGCTGATACGGATCGTCTCCAGGTAGCGGTAAGGCGTGACTCCCTTAGATTTTGTGAAGGCGCGCAACAGTGTTGACTTGCTGAGCCCTGCATGGCGGCATATCTGATCCAGATAAATGCGCTCCGCGAAATGCTGCTCCATGTATCTGCAGGCCTTCTCAATCTCCTCCCTGCACTCTGGGACACAGCGCTCAAAGGGCTGTCCGTATCTCCGGATAAGAAGCGATATCAGGAGCAACAGCACTTCCTCCTTCTTGAAGCCTCCGACTCCCCCCATGACCATCTCGTGCAGAGAACGCAGACAAACCCCCGCTTCCCCATCACGGACAACATTGGAAGCAGCTATATCATGGATGTCAGGGCATTGTATCCTCCTTGCTCCGTGTCTGCAATATTTTGAATATAGTCATAATTAGGAGAAATATTGTATTTTTTTATACCATCGCAATAATCAGTGAAACGATGAAAATCATTTCTTGATTCATCCTAACGCAATTGCAATAGGCGCGATCCGCGCTGCATATGAAAATCATATCGCTATCCCGGATACGCTTGGTATTACCGGTATTGATAATACGTTTTTATCCGAATTCCTCACTCCCAGTCTGACAACTGTGGATGTGCCAAAAGCAGATCTCTGCAGGCTGGCAGTACACATGCTATCAGATCAACTTGAAAACAATTGCAACAAACAGATCCGCCTGGATGTGCCTTTTGACCTGAAAATCAGGGAATCCTGCGGTGCAAAACAGTAACGCGGACTTCTATCACAAAAACAGCGGGGAAAATTCCCCGCCGTTCGTCAGCTTTAGGCTTATCACTATTTCCTCCGATTCAACACGACGATCGCCGCAAAAATAATGCCGACTCCTATCACCCCGAAGACATCCATCCGCTCTTTCATCACGACAACTCCAAGCAGGGAAGCGACAGCTGGTTCGATGGACGATATCACCGCCACGCGGCTTGCCTCCATATCCTCCAGCGCGACATTGTAACACAGATAAGAACATATATTGCAGACAAACGACGCCGCCACCAGCCACACCCCGGCAATCGGAGCCGCCGCAACTATCCCCGCCAGTTCTCCCGGATCGATCAGCATAATACCCGCAAGAGCCGCCGTCAAAAAGGAATAAAACAACACCGTCACCGCGTGATAGCGTTTCAGCAAAACCCCCGCCACAATCGTATAAAAGGCATACCCGACGGCCGCCGCAAGTCCCCACAGATAGGCCGGGAGCGGATAAGAGAGGCTCCCACCCATAATGCCGGATACAAAGGCGCAGCCTGTGACTGCCATGAGCACCGCCGCCACCTTGCGGAAGGTGATCCTCTCCTTAAAAATAATAGCCGACGCCATCGTCACGATCGCCGGGGATGTATACAGCAAAACTGCCGCCACCGGCATGGAGGATTTCTCGATGGTGATACCGTAACAGATATTAAAAAACAGAAGACACAATATCCCCGTCACGCAAAACCACAGAATGTCCCGCGGGCGGATTTTCAAAAGTTCTCTCTTCCCTATCCCCAGAAAACTTCCGACAAGAACCACAGCAATCAGGTATCTCGCCACTGTCATCGGCACAGAACCGACGCCATATGTTCCCAGTTTATGTACGAACAACCCTACGCTTGCCCACATACAGCCCGAAAGGGCCGCCAAAATAACCGCTCTTTTTTCTTTTGTACTCATGGTACCCTCCTGTCAGACGCAGTACCATTATATATTTTTTCCGCCATTTTCTCAAATCCGCTTTTTCCCGCCGGCGGTGCAAAAAATTATTCGGGGAAGACTTTCTGCTCTACCTCATTGAACAAATACCGGAATGTTCCGTCCGCAAACGGCCTGACTACAATCCTGTTGGTATAAGCACAGTCAGAATCATAGTCTATCCAGACGCCATCCACAAAAAGTGTGATTGTTCCATCTCCATTCTGCCTGTAATCCACCACCTCCCCAAAAGGAGGGAACTGTTTGGAACAGATCATTTCATACTCATAACTGTCCGTATCTGCGTGATAACCACAATGTTCCCTCAACTGCTCTGCCGATACCGGAAAGTATGTCGTCATAATACGCTCATAGATTTCCGCCGGTATCATACCATTTTCTGCGGAGGGAGACTCACCCTCGCATATCCGATATATGTCTTCAAACATACACGGCATCAAAATATCCTCCACATTGTCGGCATCCCAATCCGTGACAAGCATATTGTAATTGACGTAACTCAATCCATATATATACTTTTTTGTCAGTTCCCTGCACTTATCCGACAATGGCTTCACCCTGTAATACTCCCGCAGATTTCCGTGCATCACAGTTTTTTTATTTGTATAGATAAAATAGCCTTTCTCCGTCAGACGTATTTCTTCCAGATCATTGCTTCCAAACTCTTTTATCTCCGGTATATCTTCCTCCCGCCATCCGACAGAAACATAGTAGGACTGTATTTTTCCGTTTCTATGAATAAATGTCCTGGCGCAGATATCGCCCTCTCTGTGTACATCAAACACCGTAACCATCGCCTCTTTGCCGGAAGTATAAGCAGAATAAAATTCTTCCATTTTTGGATAATTTTCCATATTAATGCCGTCCGAGACACTCACAAATCCCTGTTTTCCAAGACATTTCACCATATCTTCTCTCTGTTTCTCCGAAAAATCCCGGATTCCGGAAACGCTTGTCTCCCTGCCGGCAACACCGGCGTCCCGATAATATTTCATGCAATACTCTGCCGCCGATATCGCCGCATCCTGCAGCCCCCTCTCCTCCTCCGGCGACAGAATACCGGCAGGCTCTGCTTCCTCTGTAAATCCCCTTTCCGCATAGTATTCCTGCCAGTCATCATCCGCCAGTCTCTCCGTATACCATGTAACTTCCACATTGTCCTCCGAGGGAATCACATGATTTGAGACATACTGAAAACCCTCGCCTTCTAACGGCCTGATCGTCACTTCATGGCAAAACGCCCTCTCCATGTTTTTCTCCGCCCAGACCGCATTTACCACCAGCTTGATCGTTCCATCCTGTTTCTCTTCACAGGAAACCACTTCCGGATATGGGATATACGGCGTGGGCGCAATATCAAACATCCCCCTCGCCCTGTATCGATACGTTTCAGTGTCCTCATGATATATCGTATGTTGTCGCAATACCTGCTCATCTATCCGGAAAAAACTGTGAAAAACATTCTCAAAAATGGATGCCGGTATCTCGTAGTTTACACCCTCCTCAAAAAAGGATCCCTCATACTGTCCGTTCTTCATCCGATACAGAACCTCATAAAGATCATAAAAATGGAGTTCTCCAAAATCATCCTCGCTCCAGTCCGAAGTAAACAGATTGTTCTGCTCATACCCAATTACCCGCAGATATTTTCGATTAAGTTCCCGATACGATTCATCCAACGGCTCTATCCTGATTGCCGTATGACCGGAAGGGCCATCAAATCCCGGCTTATGATATTCCTCGAAAAATAAATATCTGCCCCCGGAATACACCCACGTGTATGCCGGATACTTTTTGGTACTCGCCATTTCCCAACCATCATTATACAGAAAATAGCTTCGCCGTACTTCCACATTTCCGTCTTCCGCTGCAAACTCATATCTTATAAAACTATCCTTTGAATCCACAACAATAAGTAATTCTTCCGCGCTCTCCTTCGCTTCTACCTGTCTGCAAAACTGCCTGATCCGTTCCGGACAAACCATGTCGATCTGGTTTTCACTGTCAACTGCCGCATATCCGCTCTCGCCCAGCCGCTCCACTATGCTGCGTATCACCTCCTGGCTGTCCAATGTATCTTTCGCTTTGTCACAAATATCATGATAAGCTGCCTTTATGATTTTCACATCGTCCATATCTTCTTCATCGTAAGAATGTGTTTCGCCGTCCTCCGATATGATCCCGACACCGGACGCCTCCGGAGCCTTTCCGCCGCAGCCCGTTGCCATGAGCGCTGTTATGCCGATTGCAATCCATAAGCTGACTGTCCTTTTTTCCATATGTTTTCCTCTTATACGCTCTGCCAAAACAGCATATACTGTTCAAAGTTCATGGTAAGTATTCAGGATCGCCGCCAGACGCCATCCCTAAATCTCCGTATACTACCCGTTAGAAACAATATCAATGCAATCAGAATAATCGGCGCCGCTCTGACAAACAGCCACTCAAATGAGTGAAATGCCGCTCCGAGAACGGCAGTCTCCGGATCATTATAATCCCATCCCAGATAAGGACTTTCCAATTCCAGTAAGATTGCAAAAGTGGCTGCTATGATTACGCACAATGCGATCAGAAGCCAATGCAAAATCCTTTTCCCCGTGTTTTTTCTCTGCGCGAGCTGCAAGTTTATCACTTCCAATTTTGCAGAAATTGCCTTTAAATCATCAACCTCCGACTCTTTAACGTTTTCGCCAAGCAATGTGCTCACAGGTGTTTCGAGCGCTTCCGATATGGCAATCAA
Source organism: uncultured bacterium (assembly GCA_947643595.1). GTDB lineage: Bacteria > Bacillota > Clostridia > Lachnospirales > Lachnospiraceae > 1XD8-76. The sequence goes on from CANRWP010000012.1 coordinate 63,606, forward strand.
CATATCCGAATCGGGAACCGATAATCCCTGTTCCCATTTAGAAATGGTTTGCCGCACGACGTTCAGTTTGACAGCAAGCTCCTGCTGCGAAAGTCCTTTTGATTTTCTGATTGCTTTCATATTTTCGTTGAGCATTTGATATAGCCTCCTTTTTCAGTTGTTGCCGCTATTATAGGCAAAACTGCCCGTTGCCACAAGCAACGTATATTAACATCCGGAGTTTCTGCCCACAACATACCTCTTAAACAGGGACGGAATACTATTTTGTCTTTATCGGAACAGTACTCCTCTGCGGTATTCCGCCATTTCCTCCTCGCTCACCGTATCTATAACGTTCTGCAGCTCACTGACCACAGAATCCCTCTCCTTCGGCAGATAGGCGGTGACCGGGTAAAAATTGGAACCGGAGTTGGCAAACAGGTGTGTCCTTATCTGCAAATTTTTGATGAACACCTGCAGTTCCTCCAGACGTTCCTTCTCCCCTGCAGGGATAAATTTCCTCTCCTGCTCCATGCGGTACAGCTCTGTATCCGGAATAAGCGTGAGGGAATCCACGGAAATGAAATGGGGGTTCAGCTGGCTGAACAGCTTTGCGCTGTTCACCGCATTCCGGTATCCCCTGCCCTTCCCCGCAAGCCCGGTCATGTAGACGAAATAGTATTCTATCCCTGCCTCATCCAGCTTCCGGCACTGCTCCAGTATGTCCGCCGCCGTGTACCCCTTGTTCGCCAAGCCAAGAGTGGCATCGTCACCGCTCTCCGTCCCGATGGTCAGACCGTTTATCCCCATCGCCCGGAGCTTCTTAAGCTGCCACACTTCCTTGTCCCTGATATCCCGAATGCTTGCAAACATGGCCATCGTCTGGCATTTGATGAGGTAATCCCGCACCGTCAGCGCGCGGAGTTTCAGGTTCTCATAGCTCATGGCGAATGGGTTCGCCCCCGTCCAGAAGATGCGCCGCGCATAGGGCTGGTAGCTTTTGATCTCCGCCAGGTCTTCCTCGAACTCCTCCATCGGTGACATACGGAAACACTCGTCTTTGTAAAGGCTGCAGAAACGGCATTTTTTATAGGTGCAGCCGGAAGTTGCCTGTATGATGACGGAATGCGCCTCATAGGGCGGCCTCCACGTCCTTCCCGTAAAATGCAACTCAGATCACCTCCTACAGGTGGCGGACGCTCTTACGGTAGCGCCGCAGTTCGTCCTCGTCCACATTCTTTATCACGTCATCAAAGAAATCCAGCAGTTTCCATTTATCTCCCGGCAAAACGCCATGCATCTGAAATGCATTGGAAGCACCCAGCGCGGCAAATTCCGTGGGGATTTCCAGCCCCTCGACCAATGCCCGGACTTCCCTGTACTTCTCTGTCTCAGTTTCCTCTCTCCAGTTCCCCTGCCGGATTTCCCCATACAGCTTGGAAGCCGGGTAGATAGTCAGCATATTTACACCGATCAGAACTGGATGGAGCTTATTGCACACAGCGGCGGTGACCCTTGCCCCATCCTCCCCGCGTCCTGCGCCGGATATGCCCGTCAGATAGAAAAAGCTGTAACGAATGCCCGCCTGATCCAGCCGTTCACACTGTTCCAGAATGTCAGCCGCCAGATACCCCTTATCCATGAACCGCAGCGCCTCATCATCCGCTGTCTCGATGCCGATTGTCAGCCCGTCATAGCCGGCCCCACACAAAGCCGCCAGTTCCTCATCCGTTTTCAGAATAACATCCGTCACCCTGGCAAAGCTGCCGATGGTCTCCACCTCCGGGAAATATCTGTGTACCAACCCCGCAATCTCCATCAGCCTGTCATATTTCAGCACGAAAGGGTTCGCTCCGGTCAGGAAAATCCGTGGTACCTTTCTCCCACAAAAAGAGCGGTACATCTCCTGTGCCTCTTTCAAATCCGCCTCTATATCCTCCATCGGCGACATCCTGAACCGGAAGGGCAGGTCGGCGTAAAGCGTGCAGAATTTACATCTGTGGTGCGTGCAGCCTGCGGTAACTTCCAGCAGCAGAGAGGATGCCTCATAGGGCGGCCTCCATATCGTTCCTGTGTAGTGCATTATTCATTCCTCCTCGCATTTTTACAAAGCGGATATCCTCTTTTGCACTAAACTACCGCTAAAATTCCATGAAATCAAGTACTGTCTTTTTTTGTACTATCTGTCAAAAATGACCGTATCTTGATTTTTTCCCGTTGCCGGGATATACTCATGGGAAAAGAGGTGGAATGAAATGGCAGACAATAAATTCAACAACGAGGAAACCATTGCCCGCTGTGTCCCTATGGGCAGGCTCCAATCCGTGATCGGCGGCAAATGGAAAATCCTGATCTTATGGTATGTGTCTTTTTACAAAGTCCAGCGATTCGGGGAGCTGATGCGCCGTCTTGACGGGATCACACAGTCCACGCTCACAAAGCAGCTCCGGGAATTGGAAAGCGACGGCTTCCTCCACCGGGAGATCTATAAAGAAATCCCGCCGAAAGTGGAATATTCTCTTACGGAATTCGGTGAGAGCTTCATTCCCGTCCTGCAGACCATGATGGCATGGAGCGAAACATACCTCTGCCCCGACTGGCAAAATCCTTATGAAAAATAAATTTTACTGCATACTTATATATCAGAGCAACATACCGTCGTGAAATTCCGCCGACAACTTCCCGGTATCTTTCAGCCACGAGAGATAAGAACGCACCGTACTTCCCACCAACACATACTGCTCATAATTCATGGCAAGCCCGTAGCCTTTGAAAACTTCCTGCAGAATCCTTTCAAAGCACATTGGCTCTTCACAGATCGATAGAATCCTCTCTGCCACCTCATGCACTTTATCCCTGTTATAGCGGACAATTTCCTTTACATCAGCAGAGGCATCCGCATGGGCAGGAACGAACACGGCCGCTTCCATCCGCTCCACCTTATCCAGAGTTTCCAGATAAGCGCCCACGTCATAGATAAAGGAAACCGCATACTTATCCAAAGTCTCCCTGCTGCTTATGCAGTCCGCAAGAAACACCACATTGTCCGGCATACGGAACCCGACCATGTCAAAGAAATGCCCTGGCAGGGGAATCACCTCAATCTCCTTCGGGAAACTCTGATCTGAAAAATCCACCACATCACTCTCCTGCGCCATCAGGAACTTATGCCGCAAGTCCTTACACGGATAACCACCGTAGAGAAAGGATGGTTCCAGCACCGGATATCTCGTAACCGCCGCCTCCATGCCGCCGGAATACACCCTGCATCCTGTCTGCCCCTGCAGGTATCTGTTGCCGCCGATATGGTCTGCGTTGGAGTGAGTATTCAGGATCGCCGCCAGATGCCATCCGTTTTTATCCAGTATCTGCCTGACCTTTCGTCCCGCATCTTTATCATTCCCGCTGTCAACCAGATAGACATTCTCTCCGTCCGCAGCATAGACTCCTATCTTCGCCGGACAGTTTATATAATAACACTTCTCGCTGATCTTCACTAATTCAAAAGGAAACCGATGAGAAGATACTTGACTAAAATCACCGGGTCAATAGAGGGACGGCTCAATTTCCTCTCTTGATAATTGAATAATCTTTATAACATCATCTTTCTTACTTTTTCTTTTTACCCAAAAATTATCTCTCAAAACTTTATTTATGTCTCAAGCCAAAACGTTTTATCCTTTTTTAGAACTGCCTTATTACCTCTGTTTAGCTTTATAAAATTAGGATGACTCCTTAAAATCTAATCGTTCTATCCTATAAATCAAAGTATCTCAGAATAAACCTTTTTATCCATTCTTTTCAGTAAGTTGAATGAAACTTATTGGCTGTCAGCCTTTACATAATAGGTGCTTCTGCCACTTCCATACCGAATAATACTTCCTTCATCCACCAGTTTCCTTAATGATGCCAGAACGGATGATCTTCCTATACTTGGACAGTGTGCAACAACTTCGCCGCCTGTAAATTTCCCGACTTTTTCTTCTGTATATTTTTTTACAATATCATAAGCACTACTGGTATCTCCATTTCCCGAAATGATTCCTACACGTTCTTCAAATCTAGTGTAACAGGCCAAAATGACCGTAAGCATATAACGTATAAATGGTGTCGGATCATTTTTTTCCTCATGCCACCCTATGTCTGAAGTTTCAAGGACATCATAATACCTGTCTTTTGTTTTCTCAATTTGCCTCTCAATACTTATATATTTACCAACACTATACCCATTCTTATATAAAAGAAGCAAAGTAAGCAATCGACTCATTCTTCCATTTCCGTCATTAAAAGGGTGAATGCACAAAAAATCACATATAAAAACAGGAATCAATATAAGGGAATCCACCTTCTCACTTGCAATTGCCTGCTCATAAGCCGTACATAACCGCTCCACTGCATCCGGTGTATCATACGGAGCAATCGGAGTAAACCTTGTGACTACTGTTCCATCTGGCTTTGTTTCATTAATATAGTTCTGTACGCTCTTAAAACTCCCTCCATAAGAAAATCCCGCTCTTTTCAAAAGGTCTCTGTGTAACTGTAATATATATGATGGTCTGATTGGAATGTACTCATTACTTTCGTGAATTGTGTTAAGCACATCTCTGTATCCCATAATCTCATCTTCTTCCCTGTTCCGGGGTATCGTTTTTTCTTCAAACAACTGCTTCATCCGGGTACTTGTCGTAACAATCCCTTCTATTT
>CANRWP010000013.1 GCA_947643595.1 uncultured bacterium
CCGTGATCCCCGCCACATTTCCTGCCGGATCGTAGAGGTAGAAGTTGCTCTCTCCTGTAAACCGGTCTTCCGTCAACCGAGATACGCCGTAGGTGTAAACAGCATCCATCGCACCGTTTTCATTGAGCTCCATCAATACCTGCGTATACTGGGTATTCACGTTCAGGATGTACTCAATCAGCTCATAGTCTTTATCTTTGCCGGTGGTCTTGATCATAGCGATCAAATCCGTCTCCGTCCGGCTGATCTCCTCCGCTACCGGGAACAGGATGCCGCTCTGGTTCTGGCTGTTATGCTCCTCAGCGTTGGTCGCATTGCCGTAGCCTGCGTCGTCGGTGCCTTCGCTCTTGCTGTTTTCCTTGTTATTTCCATTTCCGTTGTTGCCGGAATTACCGTTTCCATTTCCGTTATTTCCGGAGTTTCCATTATTGCCGTTATTCCCGGAACTGCTGTTTCCGTTCCCGTTATTCCCGCTCCCGGTGTTGTCCTTGTTGTTCCCATTGCCGTTGCCGGAATTGTCCTTCCAGTCCTCGTCGGTATGGAGGTTGTAGTTTAACTGGAAGACACGGTTCCCGTCTCCGTCATAAGCCGCCGCCATTAAGAGCCTGTCCGCATCGTACACCGCCTGTAAGCGGTTCTCCACCGTGTAGTCGTAGTACGTCTCTACTTTGTCCGTCCCGTACTCGCCGATCTCGGAGATCAGGTTGCCGTTATCGTCGTAGGTGTAATCAACGGTGGTATCCTTCTTCCCATCGAACAGCTTCGCCGATACTAACTGGTTACTGTCATTATACTGATAAAATGCGCTCTCCGCAATGTCTGTCTTATTCGGATGTTTCGTGGTCTGGGTGCGTTTTACATAGCTTAAGCGGTTCCCCACTTTGTCGTAGGTATAATCGTAGGTCGTGAGCCCGCTGTTCTCCTCCTGCTCCTTCGAGGATAAGAGCCTGCCGTTCTCATCGTAGGTAAACTCCCTGTCCGTCTCCACGAGCTGGAAGTGGTATTCGCTGTCTTTGTCGTGCTTCCCGTTGTGCTTTGTGCCGTGGGGCATCTTGTCGTCGTGCCTGCCGTCCTCATGGTGCCCGTTGTGCTTATCGTCCCAGGCGTAATCGTAGAGGCTCTCCACCGCTTTCTCTGTCGCGATATAGCCGTTATCGTCGTAGGTGTAGTCGTACTGACTCACCACCCACCCGCACTCGTCGCAGGTGTTCTTCAGGCTGACGATCTGGTCCCTGGCATTGTAGGTGTTGTAGGTGCTGATGCCGTTCGGTCTGTGGATCTCCGTCACGCGGTTGATCGCGTCGTAAACATAGGTAGTGGTCTTCCCGTTCCGGTCCGTCACCGCCGTCAGGTTGTCGTTCTTGTCGTAAGCATAGCTTACCCTTGTGCCATCCGCGTAGACGATTGCTGCAAGCTGGTCACAGCCGTCGTATTCATAGCGGATGGTCTCCCCGTCTTCTTTATCCGCGGTGTCCGCTCCCGCCTCCGCTGGTTTCCGGTAAGTGGTGACGCTGGTGATCCGCCCCAACCCGTCGTAGGTGTAGACAGAATCCCCGCTGGTGTCCATCATGCTGGTCCTCTGCCCAAGCAGGTCATAGCCGTAGAGCACGCCCGAAGGGTTCCCTTCGGAGACGGTATTGCCGATACTCTCCTGCACATCCCCGTTTTCATCCCGATAGGTTTTCTCCACCAGGTCATTCAGTGCATCGTAATCGTAGCGGATAGAATTCCCGCCGTTCATCGTATAAGAGGTCCGCCTGCTCCCCGTATCGTAGGTGAGTTTCTCCGTCCTGCCGGAGGCGTCTGTGATGCTTGTCAGGTTCTGCTCTAAATCGTAGGTATAGACTGTCTTCCTGCCCATCGCGTCGGTGACGCTGGTCAGGTTCCTCATGCTGTCATAGGTGTATTTCGTTTTCTCCCCCATGGGAGCCTGCACATAGATCAGGTTCCCGAGGATATCGTAGCCGTAGTTTGTCTTTTCTCCGCCGGTGGCAGTCTTACTGGTCAGGTTGTTGTGGTTCCCCCAGGTATAGTGCTCCGTCAGCTTCATCCGGTCGGTGAAAGCCGTCAGCCTGCTCCCCGCGTCGTATACATATTTCTCCGTCTCCGACAGGGGGTTCTTTGTCCCGATGAGCCTGTCGTCTTTGTCGTAGCTCCTCTCATAGAGATAGCCCTTCGGATCGGTGATGCCGGTCAGGTTATAGTTGTTATCGTAAGCGTAGCCCGTGATCCGCTCGCCCGGTCTGCCTACGGAGGTGATATGCCCCTCTTTGTCATAGCCTACCGCCATGATTTTTCCTTCCGGATCGGTGGCGGATACCAGGTCGTCGATCAAGTTCCACGCGTACTGCGTTGTGTAGCCCAAAGCATCCGTATAGCCGGAAAGGTTGCCGCGGATATCGTAAGTGTAAGTTCCCACGCCGCCCAGCGCATTCTCCGCCGTCAGCACCCGGTGCATGATGTCGTAGCTGTAGCTTTCTTTCCTGCCGAGATTATCGGCGCTCTTTACGATATTGCCCCTCGTGTCGTAGGTGAAGGTTTTCTCCAGTCCCAAAGGCGTGGTGATGCCGGTCAGGCGGTGCACTTTGTCGTAGCTGTAAGCATAGACGCCGCCGTCCGGGTTGGTCAGGCTCTTCACCAGGCCGTTCAAATCTACTTCGTATGCCGTGGTATTTCCTTTCGCATCCGTCTTTCCGGTCACGATATCATGTTTATCATAAGTGTAGGAGGTCTCCGCCTCCAGCGGAGAAACTTCCTTCACAAGGTTGTCCATCAGGTCGTAGCTGTAGGAAGTCGTGAGCCCGTTGGGATCGGTGACGCTGCGCATCCGCCCCGCCTTGTCGTAGGTGTAGCTCTCTTTGTTCCCTTCCGGCGTGGTGATAGAAAGTACCCTGTCCATGGCGTCGTAAAGATAGGACGTCTCCCCGCCGTTGCCGTCTCTGTAAGCTACGGGCCTCTGCAAAGCATCGTAAACATACCCCGTCACGACGCCGTTGCCGTCGGTCTTTTCCGTTAAACTGCTGTCCTTATTGTAGGCGTAGAGGGTTTCCGCCCCCAGGGGGTTCACTTTCTTCGCCAAGCGGTTCAGCTTGTCATACACGTACTGGTATACTGCGTCCCCGGGTTCCGTCGTTTTGACCAGGTTCCCCGCGCCGTCGTATTCGTATGTGGTGCTCTTTTCCTCCGCATCCAAGATACCCACAAGGTCATTCCTTGCGTTGTAGCTGTAGGACGTCACCGCCGTGTCGATGCCGGTGCTCTTGACGATCCTGCCGAACATATCGTATTCATAGGCGGCAGTCCTGCCGATGGTATCCTTCTGCTCTGTCAGAGAGCCCCTCTCATCGTAGGCATACGCCATCTCATTGTCCGCGTTGTCGAAGGCTTTTACTACCCTGCCCATCGCGTCATAGAGGTAATAAGTGGTGAGCCCTGCGCGGTCCCTGCTGCATACCAGCCGCCCTAAGCTGTCATAGCGGAAGTATTCTTCGTCGCCGTTGGGACAGGTGACCTTTAAAAGGTTCCCCGCCGCGTCGAACGCCTGCTCCGTTGTCCTGCCCAGCACGTCCGTGGAGGAGGTAAGCTGCCCCAAAGCGTTGTAGCGGTAGGTGGTCAGCCCCTGCCCGGCGTCGGTCATCTGGGTGATCTGCCCCAGGCTGTCATAGACAAACTTCGTCTCGCCGCCCAGAGCGTCCACCGCCTTTGTCAGTTCGCCGATGGCGTCATATTCATAAGTTGTTACGGCACCTTCCGGATCGGTGACGGTCAGGAGGTTTCCGTTTTTGTCATAAGTGTAGCTGGTCTTTCCTTCCAAAGCGTCCAGTATCGTGATAAGCCGGTCCGCTTTATCGTAACCATAAACGGTGGTGTTTCCATTCTGGTCCGTGGCGGCGGAGAGGTTCCCCGCGCCGTCGTAGCCGTAGGAGAAGGTATACCCTAACGGATCAGTCTCCCCAGTTAAGAGGTTCCTGCCGTTATAGCTGTAGGTATACTTCCTGCTCTCGTCGTCCCAGAGGGCGGAGAGGTTTCCCGCGCCGTCGTAGGAGAGGGTTGTTACAAGCCCCTTCTGGTCTGTCTGGGAGGAGAGCCTTCCTGCACCATCGTAAGCATAGGAAACTGTAGTATGATCCGCGTAGGTGACGCCTGCTACCCTGCCGTCCTTATCGTACCGGTAGGCGGTGGCGTTCCCCTTGGCGTCCGTCCTTGTGAGGGCTTTGTCCAGCACCGTGTCGAACGCATACTGCGTTTTGGAGCCCCTCTTATCGGTATAGCCCGTCAGGTTCCCCTTGGCGTCATACTCATAGCTCTGTACGTTGCCCATGGCATCCGTCTCTTTTACCAGGCGGTCCCTGCTGTCATACTCGTAGGTGGTGGTATTCCCCTGGGCGTCCGTTTCTGTCAGGATGTTATAGTTTCCGTCGTAGGTGTAAGTGAGGGTATTGCCCAGGGCGTCTTTGCCGTTTATCAGGTTGTAGGCGCTGTCGTAGGTAAATACCGCCGTGTTTCCGTTTTTGTCCGTGATGGCGGTGACATTCCCCGCCTGGTCGAAGGTATAAATTTCCTTCCCGCCTTCGCCGTCGGTTTCGCTGATGTTCCAGCCGCGCTTATTATAAGTATATCTCTTCACATGCCCCAGCGCGTCGGTCTCCGACAGCGTCCGGTTCATGGCGTCGTAGGCGTAGGCTGTGCTGTGGCCGTCTCCATCGGTAACCGAAGCAGGCACCGCCTCTGTCCCCTGATAATGGTAGGTTGTCGTATTGCCGTTCCCGTCGGTCAGGGATGTGCGGCGGTTTATCTCATCGTAAGTGCAGGTAACGCTCCTGCCGCTGCCGTCGGTCACCTTCACCGGATTTTCATGGGCATCGTAAGTATACGCCGTCACATTCCCGGAGAAATTCGATTCCGTCAGGATCTGCCCGGCGCTGTCGTAGGAAAATGTCCTTGCCGCGCCGTCAGCCCTCGTCTCTTTTACGACGCGCCCTTTGGCGTCGTTTTCATAGCGGGTGGTGTTCCCCGCTTCATCCGTCTTTTCCGATAAGAAGCCCCTCCCGTCGTAGGCAAAGCGCTCCGTCCTGCCGTCCGGGTATTCCACCTTCGTGGTCCGCATCATATCGTCGTAGGTATACACTGTGACGTTCCCGTTGTTGTCCGTCGTGGTCGTCGTATTGCCGCTGTAGGAGAGCTTCGCCAGGTTTCCGTTGGCGTCCTTCTGGCTCGTCACCCTTCCCTTTTCGTCATAGGCATTCTCCACAACGGTAGTGCCGTTCTCGTCCTGCCAGGATGTCATATGGTGGTTACTGTCGTACTGGTAGCTTCGATAAGTGCCGTCGCCATAGGTAACTTTCACCAGGTCGTCATTGTCATCGTATGTATAAGTGACCTTATTTCCGTCCGGCAGCGTGATCTCCTCGATCCGCTGGTCCTCGTCCATCCGGACGGAGAAAGTTTTCCCGGAAGGGGTGACGATGGCGCAGAGATAGAAATCCGTATCGTACACTAACTCCGTCACGTTTCCATGGATATCTGTAATAGTTTTTAAGAGCCCGAATACGTCAAAGCCGTGGGTGACTCCCGACGGATCGGTCACAAGCCAGCCGTCCTCCGTCTGCTCTAAGGTATAGTCGTAGCCCTCCGGGGCTTTCCAGTCCCCGGTTTCTCCTTCGGGTTCGTCTGCATCTGTCCCGGCGCTGTCTTCTGTATCTCCTTCCTGTCCGTTTTCCTCCCCGGCGCTCCTCTCACTCACGAATGCCGCCGTGCCCCCTTCAAAGGGGAGCACCATGCCGTCCGCCGCGAAATATAATACCCTGCCGTCCTCGAGGAAGGAAAGGTTCTCGCTGTAAGGGGATGCCCAGCCCATGCCGAACATGTTGCCGTAGTAAGCTCCCACAGAGCTGTAGTTCCTCTCTAAGGAGAAAGTCCCGCCGATGTCCGTCAGCGAAGCGTCCTCCTGCGTCATGTAAAAGCTTCCCGTGTTCAGATTCACCGGTTCAAAACCGTACATGCAGTGCAGCGCCCTGCCCCGCAGCAGCCCGTCGATCAGCGCCTGCAGGTTATAATCGATCTCTAAGTTGCTGTATGGCTCCGCTGTCTGCGGGTTCCGGATAAAGATTCTCTCCCCCTGAACGCAGAGCATGTCCGGCATATCGTTATCTTTTAAGATCGTATTGATATCCACCCCGTAGTGGTCCGCGATCCGGGGCAGCACATCGATCAGTTTTTCCTCATAGATCAGGAAGGTGTCGCTCGTCTTGACGTCGCTTTCCGCGGGAGCTCCCGTTAAGAGGTCCTTCCCTTTCGCCGTCGCCTCCACATGGTAGATCACATCGGTCTGCAGTTCCCCGGTATCCCCCTGCCAGTTGGAGCGTTTCTTCTTGTTCTCCCTCGCCAGCGGGTACTCCGCCCGGTAGAGGTCCGAATCCGGGTACAGCAGGGCGGAGGCCGCCGGTACGGTCTTTCCGCTGCCGCCTTCCACTAAAGTATAAGTAACCTCAGACTCCGCCTGGGATAAGCCGTTCGCCAGCACGGACAGGGTGGTGCTCCCGCCGAAGATGCTGTCCGCCAGGATCGGCTCCACATCCACCGTCAGGTCGTTGATATCCAGATTTGCAAGATCCACCAGTGCCCCGGTCCATGAGACCACGAGTTTCGGCCCGTAGGAGGCGGAGCTCCTGTTATAGAATACCTCGCACTGCATCTTCCCGGCGTCGGAGCTGCCGGATTTTTCCGTCTCCGCCTTCATCACAAAGCCGTAGTTCGGCGTCCATCCGTTTATCCAGCCGGACACCGCGTCGGTCACATCGTAGATGATGCTCTGCCCGCGGCTCACGGAAGGCTTCGCGTCCACAAAGCTCCTGCCTAAAGAGAGCTGGGAGTTCCAGGTTAACCGCCCCGGCGTCCAGGCGTCCGTCACCTGATAGAGCCCGAACTGAGAGTTTCCTTTGCTCCACCCTGTCTTCTGGGTGACTGAAAGCCCCGCGCTTGTGATCTCCGCCTCCGCCATCAGGGCGGAGAAGTCGTAGTTTATCATCATATAGGTCCGGCAGTTCAAATGCCTGCTGCCGAAACCCTTGTAGTTGCCCGATACCACGCCGTCGTCATAGCCCACGTAGGGGTACTGGTTATCCCCGATCACCGACCGGGGCGAACCCTCCTCCGCACAGGCGAGGGAAAAGGCGGATGGCCCCACATTTACCGCCGTGGGATCGATCCGAACCGGATATGCCCTGCTTTCATCCGAGAGCCATTCTTTGTCCGCCTCCACGCTGATCCGGTAAGTATCTTCTTCCGTCTCCTCCAATGATAATTTCACCGCGAAGGACACATCCCCCGCCGCGTCCACCATCTCCGGCGCTTCCAGGAAGTACGCCGGCTCTTCCTTATTATCCTCATATAAAATAACCTGGTTCTCCGAAAGCTCCGCCTCCAGCCCGTCCGTGTAGAGCAGGTAGGAGAAGGTGTTTTTATCATTCTTTTCCAGTAAGACGATATCCTCCTTCAGGCTGTCCCCCAGTACCGTGTACTGGTAGTCCACCCCGGGGAAGACGTCGCTGTAGCGGATGGCGTTGTCCTCCGCCATGCTTCTTGTAAAGTCCCCCTCCTCCGGCACAAGCTCTAACGTATGCCCGGAGGCGTCGATGTAGATTCCTTCCTGATCCGAGAGCTCCTCCGGCAGGGACACCTGCATGGCGCCGCTGCCGTTTTCGTACCGCACGCTCCCCAGGGCGTACCTTGCCATCGCCCCTGTCGATAAGGTGTTATCCGTCTCCTGAAGCTCCCCCTCTTCATCTATGTAATAGGAGGCGGAGGGGCCGATCACGGTCACGTAGGAGGCTTTTCCTTCTTCCTCTGTTTCCGCTCCTGCCGCCGCGGGCGCTTCCCCTGTCAGGTAGGTCCTGCTGTAGGCGTCGTATGCCACCAGCTCCCCGTAATCTTCCTCATCCCCCTCCGGGTAGTAGTTTTCCGGCTCCCGGAGCACGGGATCGTTGCCGGAAACGTCCTCAGGGACGTCGTTGCCGGAGACGTCGGCGTCTGCATCTGTCTCTTCGGCGCCATCGGTTTCTGTCCCGGTTTCCTCTTTATCTGATCCGCTGTCTGTCTCCGTATCTGCGCCCTCTTTGTCCGCATCCGTATCCTGATCAGCGCCTTCCGGGCCCGCATCCGTATTCGTGTCGGTTCCTTTCTCATCGTCCTCTCCGGCAGTATCGGCATCCTTTTTGCCGCTGTCCTCTCCGGCGGTGTCTGTATCTTCCTGCACGCTTTTCACTGTTTCTGTGCTTTTTTCATCCGCGCGCACTGTCATCGCCGCACCGTCCTGCAGCACCATGATGAACGCCAGCAGAAAACTCAGTATTCTTGCCTGCCACCTTTGTTTTTTAAACATCTTTTCCTCCTCCTTCGTACACGGTTCCATTTATTTCAAAAATATTTCTTTAAAATTTACGATAACAAATCGAAAAATTTTTTCAACATGTTGACCCTAAACGGTAAATGTTGACCGTAAATGGTTGGTTTCCAAAGTTGGCAGGCCATCTCACCACAGTAAACTACTTTTAAAATACTTCCCGCACAGTGCAGTTCCCACTCCCGAAAATCCCGTCATCAACGCCGGATTATATTTCTCCCGTGCAGAAGCTTCCCCTCGTTCCAGTCGTTTCAATATCCGCTCCCCGAGTTCCCTGTACTCCTTCTCCAGTTCCGAATCCTCTTCCGACCGCAGATACTCTCCGAGCGCCAGATAGTTCCCCGCCAGCCCATGGCACAGACAAAGCTCATCCTGCTCCATCTCCTCCAGAAAAATCTGTTTGCAGCGGTCTATATCACGTTTCACTGTCCCGGAATCATCCGGAAATCCGCACCGTTTCAATCTCAATCTGGACAGCAGAATCCCTGCCGCTCCGTGGCACCACGCGTTGTTGCAAAACCGCTGTCCCTGAGGGTGCCGCAGATCCTTCCAGTTTCCGTTTTCATACAGACTGTCCTCATGCGCTAACAGCTCTTTGATTCTTTCTACATATCGCATATCCTCTGTCAGTTCAAGAAGACAGCCAAACGCAAGTATCAATCCGCTGTTTCCATGTGCTATCCCGGCAAGCGGCTCCACCCCTTCCAACAGGCGCCATCCTCTTCCGACTTCCATGGCATCACAGCGCTCCCAGATCCCTTCCCCCATCCGCACCGCCGTTTCCAGATAGCGTTTCTCCCCGGATACCCTGAAAAGTTTCGCAAATACCGTCGCTGCCCCGGCAAGCCCGGAAAGGTAATCCATGGACGTTTCTGTCTCCCACATGCTTTCTACGATCTCCCCGTGCCGCTTTGCCCAAGCCAGAAACCGCTCTTCTCCGGTGACCTCATAGAGCAGCAGGTAGGTAAAAACAACCGAGCCCTCTCCGACAAAAGCGCCCGTATGCCCGGACGCTCTGCTCTGCGCCCCCGTTGCCGTTTCTTCCGTGTAACGGAATAATTTATTGACAGACAGCTCATAAATACGGCGGTATCTCCCGGATGGATATTTCTGCATCACTGCAGCCAGAAATACCGCTATGCCGCCGATTCCTTCATACAGGTATATCCCGGACGGAGCAATCCGGAAATTTCCACCCTCTTCCACCTGCGGGCCGTAAAATCCCACGTCTCCATTGTCAGTTGGAAGCGCCATATCACACACCTGATTGGCTATCCTTCGGACCTGCCTCTCTATCCGCTCTTCCCTGACTTTGCCGTCGCATACAGCATCAGAAACGTCCTCTTTCCTGCGGACAAACTTTCTTTTCTCCAGTATTCCGAGGGACAATGCGATCAGGGAAAGCTGCCTTTTCAGATCATCTTCCCCGAAACCCTTCTGCATTTTCTTCCATCTGCGAAAATCTCCTTCCTGACAAAATGCAGGGATATCCATCTGATACAGAGCATCCCTCTCCTGCCTTGCCAGCTCCTCGTCTTTCTGGTTCTTATCCAGAACATGCAGAAACAATCTGCGCCTTCCGCCGTCTTCCAGAAATTCCGGATAAAACGAGGTCTGCAGATACATCTGATATTGTTGCGTATGGCGGATCAGGTATCTGCTTCCGCCGGAAAACAGAAGTCTGCATTTCCCTGTGATCTGCTCCTTTTCCTGCTGAAAATACCTGTAGGCACACTCAAATCCCTGACAGATCTCCTCCGCATAAGCTGACGGATCCGCCCTCTTTCCCTGATAAACCGGCAGGCTTCCCGAAAATTCTGCCTCTCCCTGTTCATAGCCTATATGGATATCCGAACTTTCGGGCTTCCTGATCTTCGGAATGCGGAACGGTGTTTTTACCTTCTCCCCTCTGCCCAGTGCATTTAGAATGATACCTTTCCCGTCGCCTCCCCAGATAATGACAGGCAGTATCCCGACGCTCAATACGGAATGTTTCAGTTCTTCAATGACCATCCGGTTCGCGTTTTCACGGACTGCATAATCAGGATTTCCCGGCAGGGTTTCCAGATCGACAGGGATCGGATATTCCCCTGCGGCAATGATATTTTCTCCGTGCATGTCGCTCATACCCATCAGCCGGCACAGGAAAAGCAGAATTCCCATTCTCTGAAAATATCTTTTTACTTCCGCTTCGCTCTTACAGGAACGCTGTTCTATATAAGACTCCAGACTGTAATCCTTCTTTGCCAGAATCCGGACGCTCTGGAAAGAAAGACCGGCATTGCTGCAAAACTGTCCGTACAGTTCCATAAAACGCTGATCCTTTTCCAGACTCCGCTGCTTATAGATGAGGACCTCCTGATTATCCGGATACACCTTTGCCACGGTCTGCCCGCCATGATGTGCGTCGGAAAGTCCGCATTCTATACTCTTTATCCTTTTGAAGGAATTCTCAGGGAAAAACAGTTTATTTATATTTTCCATATTTTTAGATATTTCTGATGCGATCTGCCTGATCTGTCTCGTCACGGTTACGATCCGGCATAACAGTAAACGTTTCATCTCGGGATACCGATTACATAGCCCCCGGATGTAAGCCCGGTTATTTAAAAACCGTTCCTGATAGTCTCTGTACTCTTCTTCCGGATCTGCCCCCAGCAGTATGCCTCTTTCTCTGCAGGAATGTATATCCTGAATCAATGCCCGCATGGGTATCCATGCCACAGATGAGTAAAAATTGGAGAGAATTATATTTCTGAAATTATCCTCATTGATTATCTCAGATTCTTCGGCATAAGTTACCGCAAGCCTGCCAAAAAAGCGATAGAAATTCCCGAAAGTTCCTTTCGAAAAATACTCCTCCCACCCTTTTTCCTCCTCGAACAGTTCATCGCAGAGAACGCTCAGTACAAAAACTTCTTCTTCAAAAGGATCAGAATATGTTTCCTCCTCGCAGGCATCTTCCCTTATGATTTTCTCGCACACTTCCTTTCCCAGAACTGCTTCCCAGTATTCCCTGTTCTTTTGTATTTCCCTTTTATAATCCATTGTACCCCCTGCAAGTGAATAAACCTCCGAAAAATGATATGCCCCTTATCGGAACAGATTTTTATTTTCTTAAAATCCGCTTCGTAAGGAGCATACCACAATCTTTAATTCCCTGCTGTAACGCTTTAAGATCAGCAGCAGATAACGCTGAACAGCCCGCCAAAATCGACTGTAACCGAATAAGTGCCATTGTCTTCAACTGACATATTTACCTTTTCTGCTTCTTCCAGTTCCAACAATAAATTTTTTTCTGCTCTTAATTCAGTATTCATTCCTTTTCCTCCTTCGCAATAAAGGCAAAGAGTTTTGCCTCAAAATGTTCTCCATCGTAATGAAATTCGATGTCTCCGTCATATTTTTTCAAGATGCGCCTTACCAGTTCCACCCCCATTCCATGTGCATTTTTATCTGCCTTGTCCGTTAAAAACTTCTGTCCTTTCATCACCGGACTTTTGGAACTGCTGTTTGCCAGTTTTAACATAAATCTATATCTGGCATTCCAGATCCGCAGATATATCTCCCGTCTCCCGGGTTCACATTTTTCGCACGCCTCGATCGCATTATCCAAAAGATTTCCCAGTAAAATCCCAAGCTCCGCCTCCTCAAAAGGATATTCGTACACATCCAGTTCCAGCCGGAATCTGATCTCCTTTTGATCCATCACCTGTTTTTTATAATTTATGATAAAATCCAAAAATGGGAGGCCCGTCCATACCCGGCTTCTTTCCTCATTCAGCACTCCAAGATATTTACCAAGAAATTCTTTCGCTTCTTTATATCTTTTTTCCTCTATACAGCAGTACAGGTGTTCCATAGTATGGCAGTATTCATGCAGATGCTCCACGCTTTTCTTATACAACTCATGGATCTCCGCAGTCTGCTCCTGCAGCAGACTCTGTGAAATATCCAGATTATTTTTGTCTGTCTGTATTTTATTATAAGCGGTCCGCAGCAACACACAAAGAAGGGATACAGAAATACAAAAAATCAACAGTATATTCAGAACAAAATCAACTGTCTGGAAGCCCTGCTTCCCGAGCCACATGTTATAGCTCAATAGAATCCATTGGATTCCCGTTACCGCAAATACCGCTCTGATGCGCTCCGCCAATAGTAAATGTATAAGCTTCTCATAATTCTCAGAAACCTTCTTCTTTCTTATCAGCAGTAGTATTCCGGTTACCACCATAATATACCAGCAGCATTCCAGAACCGTACGGTTCCCTCTGTTTACGCTAATTAAAGCCTTCCCAAACCACATTCCCTCCAAAATCAGAACCGGCAGCTTCAAAAATGAAATGCTGGTCAGATATAGTGCCACCAGTAAAAAAATATGACCGGTTTTTACTTCAAAAAAGCACTTATATATCAGGGAAAATATTATGGCAATTACTAAAATTGCTATATTGGAAATATAAGAGTCCCAGGTACTCCAAATATATAATATACAAAGAACAGCACATCCAACCGCCCAAACACCCTTCAGCCATCTGCTGTCCTTTCTGAACTCAGGATACAGGCTATATATGATCCATATCCCCTGCAGCATTTCTATTACCTGAATCAAAACATAACACTCCTGCAGCATTTTATCCTCCATTGTCCATAATTGCATCCCGCACATGGTTCCATTTCGACCTGCTGACCGGAAGAGTTTCCCCATTTCCGATATGTACCATATTGTCTTTCAAAGATGTTACATGGTCCATATTTACAGCAAAGCCGCGCTCAATCACCATAAATTCTTCACCCCGAAGTTTTTCTACCAATTCCGTCAAAGACATCCTGACCGGTGTCTCTCCATCTTTATGTACGATAACTACATATTTTTTGTCTTTTTTCAGGTAATAAATATCCCGATAAAATATCTTCCTCTTTTCCCCATAGTGCTCCACCATATAAAACCGTTCATACTTTCTTCTCTTCCTGAGTGCCTCCTCCATCGTCAGATATGCCTGGGGAAGTTTTTCTTCCAGCTCTGTCTTCCAAATATAGCGGTAGGCATTTACCTCATAACCATCTATGGCACACTCTCTAAAATGGCTGACATAGATCAGAATCGGCTCCGAAAATACCCTGCGGATCTGCTTTGCCACCTCCAATCCGTCCATCTCCGGCAGTTTCATATCAAGAAGATAGAGATCAAAATATCTGCCTCTCTTCAAATCCGCTAAAATATCCTTTCCACTTTTATAAACACATATTTCATAGTCCATGCTCATCCGGTCCATACATTTTTCTGTGATCTTACAGATTCGGTCAATATATATGTCCTCATCATCCAGCACTGCAATGTTTAACATTTTTCACCTTCCTCTTTATTTTAATCTTTAAATGTATAAATGCGGAACTGTTTTAAATCAAAAAAATAACTCTCCTCCCTGTTGATAACAAGTTTATAAACGTCATTCTCTAACATTTCCGGATAGCGATCGCCACTCCTGTTCCTTTCATAACAGTAATAATACTGCCCTTCTCTGTGGTTTACCAGTTTATCTATGATATCATCAACCACCTCTGATTTTTTCATCGGATTCTTTCTGCTCGGCATCCATTTACCGATCAGTCCCTGTATGCCATACCGGCTTATCTTCATCCGTTTTGCCATCGGGGCACAGCTTTCCAGCAATTCTTCCATACTCGTACCCGCCAGTGCGCAGATGTCGTTGTATAATGCAATATCCGCCTCCCTTACCAGCCCCATCTTGATTACTGCGCAGATCTGCAGGAGCGCCAGCTCAAGAAATTCCTCATCTTCCTCCTGACTGTACCACTTTTTTAACCAGTTCAGATTTTTACGCACATTCTCCCTGACCGGCAGCCCCCGGCGGTTTAAAACCTCCAGCATATATACCATGGAAAGTACGGATTTTTCTTCTATTTTCTTCTTCATCTTCGGCCCTCCAATACACCGCACTTTTATAAATGTTGTAAGCATATTGTTAAGTTCTATATCTCGCATTCCGGATTGGATTTATTATAGCATAATTTCGGATGAATAAAATATTTTGACCCTTAACAGTCAAAAGTTGACCTTAAATCGTTATTGCATCTAATCCATTTAATTAAAAAATGAGAATATCAGCCTATTCAGCTGATACTCTCATTTTGCTCACTGTTCCATCTGCCTGCCCAGAAACCCGGCAGCCGACAGAATCAACTTCTGTTCCACCTCACCCATCTTTCCTTTTTCTGCATTGTTCAACAGGATGACCGCCCCTATCACATCTCCCTCGCTGATGATCGGGCTGATCGCCTCCTGCCGGAACTCCTCCGAATTGTCCTGCGTCACCGGGATAAAATCCCGCTCCCCCTTGATGCTGACCACGCTCTCTCTGTTATTCACCTTGCTCTCCAGCTCTCTGCTGACATACTTCCCGACGGAATTTTTCATGCCGCCCGCCGCCGCAATGATCTGATCCCTGTCCGCGATCATCGCCACATGGCCGGAGACCTGAGCCAGGCTCTCCGCGTACTGCTTTGCAAAAGTGGACATCTCGCCGATCGGGGAATATTTTTTCAGGATGATCTCCCCCTCCCTGTCCGTAAAAATTTCCAACGGATCGGACTCCCTGATCCGAAGCGTCCTCCGGATCTCCTTCGGGATTACCACCCTGCCCAAATCATCTATTCTTCGCACAATTCCTGTTGCTTTCATAGTTAAAGTTCCTCCATTTACAGTTTTTTCTAACGTTTCCATTTTAGTATCTGTAAAGGGAGGAACTTCTATACAAGCCTGAAAAACATTTTCTACCGCACTTCCATCTCAAAATCCGACGCCCCGTGCTTGCACAGCGGACAGACAAAGTCTGCGGGCAGATCTTCGCCCTCGTACACATAGCCGCAGATCTTGCACACCCAGACTTTCTTTCCCTCTTTCTCCTTCGGCGCCTGCGGTTTCGGTTTGATATTGTCCTGATAGTAGGTGTAGGTGACGGACGCCGCCTCGGAGAGCAGCTCCGCCGCCGTCACATCGGCGATAAACTGCGTGTGAGTCCCCAGATCGATCTCCTGCACCACTTTCCCGGAGAGATAGGAGTTCGTCCCCTTCGTGATATAGTACAGTCCGTTCTCACTGCGCTCCTTCGGACCGTAGTCCTCAAACTTGTCCACATTTTTTCCGCTCTGGAAGCCGAAATGCTTAAACGTATCGAAGGAGGCATCCTCCGCCAATACCGACACATTGAACATCCCTGTCGCCTTCACCATATCGTGCGTCTTATTCTGCTTATTCACCGTGATGGATATCCGGTTCGGCGTGCTCGTCACCTGCATCACCGTATTGATAATACAGCCGTTATCGAACCCATTCTCCTGCGCCGTCAAAACAAACAGCCCGTAGCTGAGCTTAAACATCGCTTTCTGATCCATAAAATAACCTCCGTTTCTTATTTATCTTCTCCGAAACTTATCGCTGTATTCAGTATATAGCAGTAAATTTTCTGTGTCAAACGAAATCAGTAATTATTCCTGTTTTATGGAGCCAGCTTTCCCTCCTTGTAATGCCTTCTGCAGAGCGCAACGTACTTGTCGTCCGCCCCCAGACAGATCTGCCCTCCATCCCGGATGATCTCCCCTCTCTCGTCCAAGCGGGTATTACAGGATGCCCCCTGTCCGCACCAGCAGACCGTCTTGAGTTCCTCTATCACATCCGCCCAGGCGAGCAGCCATATGGATCCCTCAAAGGGCTCCCGGCGGAAATCCGTCCGCAGCCCGTAGCAGATGACCGGTATGCCGAGATCATCCACCACGTGCACAAAAAACTCGATATCGGACTTTTTACAGAACTGCGCCTCGTCCACGATCACACAGTCGTACTCTTTTATCTCCTCATCGTTCATCTCCACGAACTCTTCGACAAAGCGGCACTCCTTCTCCAGTCCCATACGGCTTCTGATCACCTTATCGCCGTCCCTGTTGTCCAGTTTCGGCTTCAGGAGAAACACCTTTTTGCCTCTCTCATAATAATTATACTCCACCATCAGAGCATTCGCTGTCTTCGAGCTCCCCATAGCGCCGTGTCTGAAATACAATTTCGCCATATCATTTCGCCTTCTGGAACGGTTTTCCGTTTGCCGCAGGCACTCTCGCCGTTCCCACGAACAGCACCAGCGCCAGGATCGTCACGATATACGGGATCATGGAGATCAGATTGGGAGATACCGTGTTGCTGGAAGTCGCCAGCACCTTCACGCCGTTGCAGAAACCGAACAACAGACAGGCGAGCAGAGCGCCGTGGGGTTTAAACTTTCCGAAGATCACCGCCGCGATCGCCATAAAGCCCTGCCCCACGATAACGATCGGTCTGAACTGACTCACTGTCGCCAGCGTGATGTAAGCTCCGCCCAGCCCCGACAGAAATCCCGATATGATGACACAGGTATATCTGAGGCGGTAAACGTTGATGCCAAGCGTATCACAGGCTTCCGGTGATTCGCCCACCGCGCGCAGCCGCATGCCGAATTTCGTCCTGTAGAAGACAAACCAGATCACTGCCACCAGAAGCAGCGACAGGTATGCGACCGAGTAGTTGCTCAGCACATTGTCCCAGAAAGAACCCACCGGGAAAATACCGTCGAACACCTTCGGCAGCTTCATGCTGATATCCACCGCGGGCGTATCGGAGGAACCGTCGTAGATCGCCTTGCAGAGAAACACCGCAAGACCCGGCGCCAGAAAGTTGATCGCCGTGCCGGAGATCGTCTGATCCGCCTGGAAAGATACGCAGGCGATCGCGTGGAGCAGCCCGAACAGTGCTCCCGCAAGCCCTCCCACCAGAAAGGCGATCCACGGATTTCCGCAGGTAAGGGCCGCCGCCGCGCCCACAAAGGCGCCGATCGTCATCATCCCCTCGATACCGATATTGATCACGC
Source organism: uncultured bacterium (assembly GCA_947643595.1). Lineage (GTDB taxonomy): Bacteria > Bacillota > Clostridia > Lachnospirales > Lachnospiraceae > 1XD8-76. The sequence continues at coordinate 17,323 of CANRWP010000013.1, forward strand.
CGCTGCGCTCGGAAAAGCAGGAGCCCAGCGCTGCCAGCAGAAGGGGCGGCGTATATGTCATTGTCGCATTGATAAGCAAACCAAGATTCCTCAAAAGCATTACTTTGTACCTCCTTCGCTCTTAGCCTTTTTCTTTCCCGCATGATCGAGCAGCAGCCTCTTGAACACATGGGCGATGGCGATAAAGAAGACGATCGTTCCCATGATGATGTTGACGATCTCCGCCGGCGCGTTCACAAGCGACAGTTTCGTGCCGCCGTACTTCATGGCTCCGTAGAACAGTCCCGCAAAGATACAGCCGATCGGGTTTGTGGAGCCGATCAGCGCTACCGTGATCCCCTGGAAACCGAAGCCCTCCTGGGAGGAGAACTGGCTGATGCGCATACCCATTCCCATGAGCTGGCAGGCGCCGCCCATCCCCGCCAGGGCGCCGGAAATTGACATTGCCGTCATAATTTCCCTGTTGGAGTTGATGCCGCCGTACTCCGCCGCGTGTCTGTTAAATCCAACTGCCTTCAATTTATAGCCCAATGTCGTCCGGTTCAGGATAAAGGCGATCACGATAGCCGCGATCACCGCCACAAAAATATTGTAGCTGGCTCCGGAGCCAAGCACATCCTGAAGGGATTCGCTCTTGACTAACATCATCGCCGACTCCAGAATATCCTTTGTCGCCTCGCCGCCCCCTTCTTTATGGACCGCCGGAATATTTACCACATAGTTGGACAGATAGTAGGCGATCCAGTTGAACATGATGAAGGACAGCACCTCATTGATGCCTCTCTTCACCTTTAACACCGCCACGATCATGGACCAGATCCCGCCGGCGACCGCAGCCGCGATCAGGCACAACGGCACATGGATGATCGCCGGCACCTTCAAAAATACACCGACGATACAGGCCGCCAGCGTACCCACCACATACTGTCCCTCCGCGCCGATATTGAACACGCCGGTCTGGAAGGAGAACGCCACGGAGAGCCCGGTCAAAATGATCGGGGACGCATACACGATTGCCCACACGATGAATTTCGGTTTGCCGAAAACTCCCGTGATCAGCTTTCCGTAGGCCTCGCCCGCGCTGATGCCCGCCGCCTGCAGAAGGATCGCCCCCACGAGAAAGCCCACTGCTATGGAGATCAGCGTGTAGAGCAGATTGCCGTGAAGCACTTTTGCACCGAAGGAATTTTTCGTCTTATCTTTTGTATTACTCATGCGCTCCACCTCCTGCCATCATCAGGCCCAGTTCATTCTCGTTCGCATCCCTGCCCGGCACGCTCCCCACGATCTTTCCGTCGAAGATGACCTTGATCTCGTCGGAAAGGCTCATGATCTCATCCAGCTCAAAGGACACAAGCAGCACTGCCTTTCCCTTGTTCCGCTGTTCCACCAGATATTTATGTACATACTCGATCGCGCCCACGTCCAGTCCCCTGGTAGGATTCACCGCGATCAGAAGTTCTGAGTCGTTTGTGATCTCCCTGGCGATGATCACCTTCTGCTGATTGCCGCCGGAGAGTTGCCCCGCGGGTTTTCCCTCGCTTCCTCTGGGGCGGATATCAAATTTTTCGATCAGCTCCGTCGCCTTCTTCTGGATCGCGTCCCGCTTTAAGATGCCGTGGCTCGAAAACTCTTCCTCCCCGAAGTTCTGCAGGATCAGGTTGTCCGCCACGGAAAACTGCAGCACCAGCCCGTGCTTCTGTCTGTCGGCGGGAATACTGGTGATCCCGGCCTCAAAGATCTCCCTCGGTGTCTTCCCGAACACCTCTTTTCCGTGGATCATCACGGAGCCCTCCGTGCCCTTCCTGAGACCCGTGATGATCTCCACAAGCTCCGTCTGACCGTTGCCGTCCACGCCGGCAAGTCCCACGATCTCGCCCTTTCTGACAGTAATGTCAAGTCCTTTCAGGATCTCCACGTTCCGGTAGTCCTTCCCGTGCAGGTTTTTCACCACAAGGGCGTCCTCCCCTGGTTCCTGCTCCTTCTTATCCACCTTGAACGTGACATCGCGCCCCACCATCATCGCGGCGAGCTGATCCTCGTTCACCTCCGCCACATTCACGGTCTGGATATACTTGCCCTGGCGGATGATCGTGCAGTAATCCGCGGAAGCCTTGATCTCCTTCAGCTTGTGGGTGATCAGGATAACGGACTTCCCGTCCCTTGTCAGATGGCCGATGATCTCGATCAGCTCCCCGATCTCCTGCGGCGTGAGGGATGCCGTCGGCTCGTCCAAAATCAGGATATCAGCCCCCCTGTACAGCACTTTCAAAATTTCCACCCTCTGCTGCATGCCCACGGAGATATCCTCTATCTTCGCATCCGGATCCACCTGCAGACCGTAACGCCCCGACAGCTCTATCACCTGTTCTCTGGCCGATTTCAGATCCACCGTCAGCCCCTTCACCGGCTCCATGCCCAGAATGATATTTTCCGTCACCGTGAAGGGCTGTACCAGCATAAAGTGCTGGTGCACCATGCCGATCCCCAGCTCTATCGCCTTCTCCGGCGAGTCGATGGACACCTTATTTCCATTCACCTCGATATAACCCGACGTCGGATGGTACAATCCGTATAAGACGTTCATCAGCGTAGATTTTCCGGCGCCGTTTTCCCCCAGGATCGCATGCACTTCCCCTTTGTGGACAGTCAGGTTAATGCCGTCGTTCGCGACAAAATCGCCGAATTTCTTCACGATATCGTGCATGGCGATAACTGTCCTGGAAAGGTCAACATGACTTTCTCTCCCCATGAAATTCTCCTCCTTATTTCAGCTCTTTTGTAAATGCCGTGTCTCTGCTTTGCATCTACTTCCCTACTGAATATCATAACATAAGAAAAAGGTGTAGAAAATCTTTTTCTACACCTTTTCCATAATTTTTTATTTCAACAACATTTTTCTCAGCTTAGTCCAGCTCGTAAGCGTCGCCGTGCGCCGCCTCAAAGTCTGCCTGAGTCTCGGGAACAACGATCTCGCCGGAGATGATCTTTGCCTTCACATCTTCCACTGCCTTGAGCACATCGTCGGAAAGGTTTGTCGTCGTGGGCGCGATATCCACACCGCCTGCCGCCAGGTCGTATGTGATAACGCCGCTCTGCAGCGTGCCCTCGCATACGGATTTTACCGCCTCGTAGCTGGCATTGTCCACTCTCTTCATAGCGGATGTCAGAATCGTCTCGGGACCATCGCTGCTCTGATCTTTATCTACGCCGATCGCCCAGATTCCCTTCTCCTTACAGCCCTCGATCACACCCAGGCCTGTCCCGCCTGCCGCGTGGAAGATAACGTCCGCGCCGTCTGTGATCATCGTTGTAGCTGCGGACTTACCGCCCGCCGTATCAGCGAAGGAGTTTGCGTTCTGCTGCAGGATCACTGCGTCCGGATTTGCATCCAGAACACCTGCGCAGTAGCCGTAACCGAACTCATGCATTACCGGTGTGCCCATGCCGAGCACGAAACCTACCTTGTTGCTCTCTGTCGTCAGACCTGCCACATAACCTACCAGGTAGGAAGCCTGAGCCTGTTTGAACATCAGGCATGTCACGTTGGGGAGCTCGATGCTCGCGTCATCGATGATAGCGAACTTCTGATCCGGGTTCGCCTCTGCCGCCGCCTTTGTAGCGTCCGCAAGCTGGAAGCCCACGCTGATGATCAGGTCGTACTCCTCGTCGATAAATGTCTCCAGGTTAGCCTTGTAATCCGCGTCTGTCTTGGACTCCAGATACTGAACCTGAACGCCCAGCTCGTCCGCCGCTCTCTGCAGGCCTTCCCAGGATGACTGGTTAAAGGAACCGTCATTTACACCGCCCACATCCGTTACCATGCCGACTTTAACCTCGGAATAATCTGCTGCCGGTGCTTCCGCCGCATCCTCTGCAGGTGCCTCGGCATCCTCCGCGGGAGCTTCCGCGTCTTCCGCCGGTGCCTCTGTCGCTTCATCGGCAGGTGCTGCAGGCTCTTCCGCGCTGTTTCCGCATGCCACCATAGCAAATGCCAGTGTGCACGCGAGAAGAACTGAAACTAATTTCTTCTTCATAATCTGTATTTCCTCCTGTTTACTTGTTCCCGCCTCTCAGGGCGGGGTGTCAACTTGTAGTTCCTATACAGTATAAGAGATTCTCTCTCCTTTTTCAAGGACTACTTTTATTTTTCACAAATTTCCGATATTTTTTAGAAAGTCACTTCTCCGTCATGGGCCAGCAGAGATACCGCATGCACGCTCTCCAGCTTATGGATTCCCTGGATCAGTTTCTTTTCCTCCTTCGCCCTCAGTTCCACCACCATGTCCAGCTGATCCGTGGAAAGACTTCTGGATTTTACCTTGTAATAACTCGCAAGCCGTTCCACCAATTCCAGTATCTCGTCCTCCGCATCCATGCCGTTCGCATTCACCACAAGGATCTTCGGCGTCTTTGCCACCGGCATCTTGTCCAGCGCAAATACCATGATCGTCACAAAAATGCTGACAATGACCGCGATCACATACAGCCTCGCCCCGCAGATGATGCCGATGCTGATGGACCAGAACAGAAATACCAGGTCCATGGGATCCTTGACCGCCGTGCGGAAACGCACAATGGAAAGGGCGCCCACCATACCCAGCGATACGACTATGCTGGACTGGATCGTCAGGATGACGCCCGCCGTGATCAACGCCAGGGCCGCCAGGGCAATGTTGAATGATTTGTTGTAGAATGTTTTCCTTGTAAGAACTCTGTAGACACAGAAAATATACAGCGCCAGCACCGTTGTAATAAACAGCACCATAAATATCTCCTGGGGCCTTACATCCGAGGCGGCAAGCGATTCCAGAAACGAATTCTTTAAAATGTCCTTTGTGCTCACAGTAAATACTCCTTTTCTTTATATTATTTATAGATGATACTTCCTGCACAGGTAATATTTCGAGAACGCGGTTCTCTGCAGGTTCTCTATCTCAATGCTCTTGTAAATATAGTCCGGAAGAAACTCATCGTATTTCACTTCCAGCACATGTATCCCCGTCGGCATGACAGGACGCTTTTTTATCGTTTGGTCAAAAAAGTGCGTATAGTCAGCCGAAGAGGCGATATTCCGATCAAAAGTCACACGGACATTTCCCAGCGGACACACAAAGACCGTCCGCTCATAATCTACGATCACTTTCGCACGAAACTGCCTCGTATTCCATCCCAGCGCGAATTTATTCCAGACCGGCTGCTCTCCTGCATCAAGCACTCCCGCTTCCCCCGAGAGAAGCTTTTCACAAAGTTCCCTGTCTATCCGGCAGGCATCCTTGCTGGTCATACCGCACACTTTCTTCTTGTTTTCCAGTTCGATCAGATCATCGCTGTTATTGTAGATCCGGATGCGGAACTTTTCTCTCGGATCCGTCCCGTTCTCGTTCTCATAAAATCCGGTGTCCTCCAAATCGTCAAAATATACGCTTCGGATCCGATATTTCCCGTCAAAGTCCGCATGCACATCATAGCGCATAACACCGGAAAGCCTCCCCTTGAGGCAGGCAAGCTGCGCTTCGGAACAAATATATTTAAATTCATGACGATATACCTTTTTCTCCAAAGCCTCTCCTCTTTTCCGTTCGCTTTATACATAAACACTATTGTATTCTTTTCCACAAGGCTCTGTCAATCGTCAAATTCTTAATTTTGTTTAATTATTATAAAATTTTGTCTAGTCCTCCAGATACTCCCAGTAATCCTTTTCGGATGCGAACAGAATATACTGTCCTCCCACCCAGCCCATATAACCTGCAGATGTTGTAAATCCTTTCATTTTATGCCCTCCTGTCCCGCATTTCATTCGCTTTGACAGAGAGAGCATAACAAAAGAGCTGTCCCATAACCGGTACATTTACAGCAGATATTTAAATCAGATATTTCTCCATCTCATCCAGTACATTTTCCGCCAGCAGAAGCAGATTCTCCTCATCCCGCTCCACCATACCTCCCTTTCGGTAACGGGTCTCAAAGCAGGGTGTACCCTTGCCGTTAAAGCGCAGTCCCGTCGCGCTGTCCCTGATCAGATCTCCGATCCCTTCGACCCTGATCCTCGCATCCTGCTTCATCGTAAATCGGAGCATCTCACTCTTACCTTTCACCTCCGTGATATACAGCTTATGCGCCTGCATCCGGATCATCGCCACCCGCAGCAGATTGTCCACGGACTTCGGGATCCCGCCAAACCGATCCAGAAGTTCCTCCTTCATATCCTCGCACTCCGCCTGTGTCTCGATTCCCGCGACCCGTTTATAAATATCCAGTTTCTGATACTCATTCATAATATAGGAAGGGGGAATGTACGCATCCACATCCAGCTCCACTGACGTGTTGAAGGACTCCTCCGTCTCCTCGCCCTTTAAGCGCCTCACCGCCTCGTTCAGCATTTTACAGTACAGATCGTACCCCACAGCCGCCATATGCCCATGCTGCTGTCTCCCCAACAGATTTCCGGCGCCGCGGATCTCCAGGTCCCGCATGGCGATCTTAAAGCCGCTGCCCAGATCGGTAAACTCACGGATCGCTGTCAGGCGTTTCTCCGCCACCTCCCTCAGCACCTTGTCCCTCCGGTACATTAAAAAGGCGTAGGCATTCCGGTTGCTGCGCCCCACCCGGCCCCGCAGCTGATAGAGCTGGGAGAGCCCCATATTGTCGGAATCGTGGATAATGATCGTGTTGGCATTGGGGATATCCAGCCCGGTCTCTATGATGGTCGTGGAGATCAGCACGTCGATCGCTCCGCCGATAAAATCAAACATGATCCGCTCCAGCTCGCTCTCCTTCATCTGTCCGTGGGCGAAAGCCACTTCCGCCTCCGGCACGAGGGACTGCACCGCCGCAGCCACATCCGCTATGCTGTTTACTCTGTTATACAGATAATACACCTGTCCGCCCCTGGATATCTCCCGGACGATCGCCTCCCGCACCATCTCCTCATTGTACTCACACACAAAGGTCTGCACCGGCATCCTGTCCCCCGGGGCCTCCTCCAGCACACTCATGTCCCGGATACCGATCAGGCTCATATGCAGGGTCCGCGGGATCGGCGTCGCAGTCAGCGTCAGCACATCCACCGATTTTCTCAACTTTTTTATTTTCTCCTTGTGGCTCACGCCAAAACGCTGTTCCTCGTCGATGATCAGCAGCCCCAGATCCTGAAATCCCACATCGGCGGACAGCATCCTGTGGGTGCCGATCACAATATCCACCATCCCCTTTTTCAGATCCTGAATGGTTCTTTTCTGCTCCGCCGCACTGCGAAATCTGGAGAGAAGAGCGATCTGAACCGGGTAGTCCTTCATCCGCTGTATGAACGTGTTGTAATGCTGCTGTGCCAGTATCGTAGTCGGAACCAGAAAGGCAACCTGTTTATTCTCCTGAACCGCCTTGAATGCGGCCCGGATGGCTATCTCCGTCTTTCCGTAACCCACATCGCCGCAGATCAGTCTGTCCATGATCCTGCGGCTCTCCATATCCGTCTTTGTCGCCGTGATCGCCGCCAGTTGATCCTCCGTCTCCTCAAACGGAAACAACTCCTCAAACTCCTGCTGCCAGGTCGTATCCGGCCCGAACTGGTACCCCTGCTGATTCTGTCTCGCCGCATACAGCTCCACCAGATCCTGCGCCACCTCCTCCACGGCAGTCCTGGTCTTCGCCCGGGTCTTATTCCACTCCTGGGTCCCAAGTCTGTTCAATTTCGGCTTTTTCGCGTCGGCGGAGGCATACTTCTGGATGACCCCCAGGTTGGTTGCGAGTACATACAAATTCCCCCCGCCGGCATACTCGATCTTCATATAGTCCTTCACCACATGGTCCATTTCCACCTTCTCGATCCCGCGGTAAATTCCCATGCCGTGATTTTCATGCACCACAAAATCGCCCACCTTCAGGTCGGCAAAATCCTGGATCTTCTGTCCCTCGTATTTTCTGGTTCGCTTCTTTCGCTTTTTCTCCGCCCCGAATATATCGCTCTCGGAGATCACGACAAATTTTAACAGCGGATATTCAAAACCTTTCCACACCCGCCCATAGAAAGTCATGATCTCGCCGGACTGAATCTCCCGCTCCGGATTCTCCGTGTAGAAAGCGGTCAGCCCGTACACGCCCAGATCCTCCGCCAGTCTCTTCGCCCGGGTGCGGGACGCGGAAAGCAAAAGCACCCGATAGCCGTTTTTCTTATACATCCGCAGATCCTTCACCAGGGTCTCAAAACTGTTATTGTAGGGCGATATGCTCTTTGCGGAAAAGTCATATTTTCTGTCCGGCCGCATAAACGGATTCTTCATATCTAAGGACGCTATCGTCACAACCGGATAGTCCGACATTCTGGCGGCGGTCTCGCCGCTGCCGTACAGAAGCGTCATCTGACCGGGCAGAAGGTAGCCTTTTTCCAGTCTGTGGGACATGCTCTCCCGAAATTCCAGTTCCACCGCTTTCGCATGTTCCTCTATTCTGACCGGCTCATCCAGAAAAATACAGCTTTCATTCCTGTCAAAATTTCCGAGAAAAGAACCCATCTCCTGATAAAAATACCTCACGTAGGATTCCAGATTGACCTTCGCCTCCAGCTCCAGTACTTCCTCCCGCAGTTCCCCGATCTGTCTGTGCAGCCTTGCCGCCTCCTCGATCTTTCCCTGAGCCCGCAGCGCCTCCTCCTGCTTTTTTGCCTCCAGCTCTATCAGATGCATCCCTCTGGCCCGTTTATCCTTCGTCAAAATCATCTCCGTGGCCGGATATATATCGACGGAGCTGAGCTTTTCAATAGAACGCTGGCTGAGCACATCAAAACTTCGGATGGAATCCACATCCTCCCCCCACAGCTCGATCCGATAGGGATTTTCTTCCGTCAGGTCAAAGATGTCCACGATCCCGCCCCGGATGGAAAACTGTCCCGGCACCTCCACCTGATAGGTCTTCTCATACCCCAGCGTCACAAGCTTTTCCGCCAGCTCTTTTTCCTGTATCTGCCCGGAAGCGCTGATGTGCAAAATATCTTTCTCGATCTGTCCAAGCGGAATCTGAGGCTCCATCAGACAGTCGAGCGTCGTCACGATCGTCATCGGCACGCCTTCCAGTATCCGCCGCAGCACTTTCCAGCGATCCGTCACAAGCTGGTTGCCGTGAATATCAGCCTGAAAAAAGATCAGATCCTTCGCGGGGTACATACTGACATTTCTGTCATAAAATTTATAGTCCTCGTAAATTTCCCTCATCCGCTGATCGCTGTAGGTTATGATCAGTTTATAGCGAAATCCTTCGCTCAGGCCGTATATCATATGCAGTTTCTGGGAATCCACGCACCCGGAGATTCCCAGACAAACGGGCTCCCTTTTCTTCAATCTGCCCTGTATTTCCTCAAACTCACCCAGCTCCCGCAGGGGCGCTCTCAGTGCTTCCATTCCTTCCCTCATTCCTGCGCCGGTTTATGCGCCGCAACCTTTTTTCTGTTATATTTGTTCATCGCCGCGTCGGCCCCTTCCGTCAGCATGGTTTCCAAAGCCTTCACCGCCTCCGTGATGCTTTCGCCGATCTTCTCCCGATCCTCCCCGGAAAAGCGCCCCAGCACATAGTCCGCCAGATCCCACTCCTTCGGTTTCTCACCGACTCCCATCCGGATCCGCTGAAACTTTTCCGTCCCCAGATGTTCAATAATATTTTTTAACCCGTTGTGCCCGCCGGCGCTTCCCTTCTTCCGGATCCTGATTCCGCCCACTTCCAGCGAGACATCGTCCGAGATAACGATCAGTTCCTCCTCCGGGTCTATCTTAAAGTAATCCGTGATCTCCCGCACACTCTCTCCGCTCAGATTCATATACGTCTGCGGCTTTAAAAGGATCACCCGCTGTCCCTCGATAGCGCCTTTCCCAAACAGCGCTCTGAACCCCCTCTCCCTCACTGCTATACTATATTTCTCCGCGATCGCATCTATCACATCAAAGCCGATATTGTGCCTTGTATTCTCATACTTTTTCTCCGGATTTCCCAATCCCACAATGCAAAACATCTTTCCGCGTCCTCTTCCTTCCCTGTACTTTTTCCCAAGTCCCCACTATTCTATCAAACCATCCCACATTCCACAAGCAAATTCTTTCGATGGCTTCCCCCCAGCGATCGCTTCGCTGCACCACGCAGGGGCACCGATAGCGAAAAAATCGCTGATAGGGGAATGGCCCTAAAGCAATTTTTCCGGACATGCAAAGAAAGCCGCAAAAATGCGGCTTTCTTTTCCAATTCATTTACATTGTAGTGGATTTCCTTATGTCAATTCCTCTTGGATTATTCTGTCATCTCTTCAAAGTCTGGCTCCAGCAGTGCTTTCTCATATCCCTCTAAAATAATGGATTGGATCTTCTCTCTTGTCTCAGAGTTAATGGGATGCGCGATGTCTCTATACTCGCCATCTGTCGATTTTTTACTTGGCATAGCGATGAACAGTCCCTTTTCGCCCTCGATAATCTTGATGTCGTGAATCGCAAATTCGTCGTCCAGGGTGATAGAAACAACTGCCTTCATCCTACCCTCTTTTGTGATCTTTCGTACTCTTACATCTGTTATCTGCATAGCCTCGACCCCTTTTCTTATTTGTGACATTCCCCAAGGGCTTTTGGTTTCGTCACAGGACCTTATCTACATGACATATCTGTCGTTTCTTTCCACCACTATTTTTATTCCGTCTTCTCCTTTGTAGTATGAATTTGCTTTCATCGTGCCTCTGCTCTCCACGATGCAGTTCTCAATGTAGGTGTTGTCACCGATATAGACATCATTGAGAATAATGGAATTTTTGATACAACAGTTATTGCCAATGTATGCTTCTTTAAATACAATGGAATTTTCCACCGTTCCATTGACAATACAGCCGCTTGCGATCAAACTGTTTTTAACCTTCGCTCCAACATTGTATTTTGCCGGCGGCTGGTCATCTACTTTCGAGTAGATGTCAGGGTATTCCCTGAAGAAATACTTTCTGATATCCGGTTTCAAGAAGTCCATATTCGTGTCAAAATAATCGTCAACGCTCGCTATATTCCGCCAATAATCCTTGATCTTATAGCCGTAAATATGTTTCATACCTTTATAGCGTATCAGAATATCTCTCACGAAATCATACCGTTCCTCCTCCACACACCGTTCCACAAGATCGATGAGCTGGCGCCTTCTGATGACATAGATCCCGCAGGAAATCGTATTGGATTTTGCCAGCAAAGGTTTTTCCTCAAAATCTTCAATCCTGCTTTCCTCGTTCATCTTCACGGTGCCATAGCGCTCCAGATTTGTGCCTTCCGGCATATCCTTACATACGACGGTGATATCTGACTTCTTACTAATATGATATTCTAAAAGTTTGTTAAAGTCAATCTTATAAACACAATCTGCTGAAGCAATAATAACATAGGGCTCGTGACTGTTCTTCAAAAAGCTGATATTCTGGTTGATCGCGTCCGCTGTCCCCCTGTACCAGAAACCGTTGTCCGCCGTGATCGTCGGCGTGAACACGAACAATCCTCCCTGTTTTCTGCCGAAATCCCACCATTTGGAAGAGCTCAGATGTTCATTCAGACTTCCCGCGTTATACTGTGTAAACACTCCTACTTTCTGTATGCGGGAATTTGCCATGCTGCTCAGTGCAAAGTCGATCGCCCTGTAACTGCCCGCTATGGGCATAGCGCCCACCGCACGCTTTTCCGATAATGCGCCAAGCTTGTGGTTCGTACCGCCCGCTAAAATAATTCCTATCGCTCTCATGTAAAATTATGCTCCTTTCCGCATTATTCCCCCGCCTTAATCATTGTTCTTCCGCTCGGAAGATATAGATCAGGATAGTCCTCCAGGGTTGTCACACCACCGACACAGACATTCTTTCCGATCGTCACATCATTCGGAATCACACTCTTCTCTCCGACAGTGCACAATCCATGATTATAGATATGCGGGTCAGTCTCGTTATCCTTCTCCTCGCCGATACCCATCTTAACACGATCGCCGACTGTTACATTTTCCGCGATAATTACTTTATTCAGTTCTCCGCCGTGACCGATCTTCGTATCGTTCATAATGATGGAATCCCGAACGACCGTACCGGCCCCGATCACCACATTACAGCCGATCACAGAGTTGTAGACCTTGCCGTAAACTTCCGTACCCTCGCCGATGATGCTTCTCTCCACTTCACTGTCCTCCGAGAAATACTGCGGCGGCAGAGCATCGGACTTCGTGTAGATCTTCCAGTATTCCTCATACAGGTTGAACTCCGGCACAATATCGATGAGCTCCATATTCGCCTCCCAGTAGGAGTGCAGCGTTCCCACATCCTTCCAGTAGCCGTTAAATTCGTAGGCATACAGAGGATAATCGTTGTTCTTGCAGTAAGGGATCACGTGCTTGCCAAAATCGAGATGCGGCTGGTCCGCATTTTTCATCAGAGCTTCCCGCAGAGTCTTCCAGTTAAAGATATAGATACCCATGGAAGCCAGGTTGCTGCGCGGTTTCGCCGGTTTCTCCTCAAAATCGACAATTTTCTTCTCATCGTCTGTGATCATAATGCCAAAGCGGCTTGCCTCCTCCCAGGGCACAGGCATAACCGCGATCGTCACGTCCGCATTGTTCGCCTTGTGGAAATCCAGCATCGCTTCGTAATCCATCTTATAGATGTGGTCTCCGGAAAGGATCAGCACGTACTCCGGATTATAGCCGTCCATGTACTCAATATTCTGAAAGATAGCGTTCGCCGTGCCGGTGTACCACTCCGTACTCTCAATTTTTTCGTACGGCGGAAGTACGGTCACACCGCCTATGTTTCTGTCCAGATCCCAGGGGATACCGATCCCGATGTGGGTATTCAGCCTCAGGGGCTGATACTGCGTAAGTACACCAACCGTATCCACTCCGGAATTGATACAGTTGCTGAGTGGGAAATCAATAATTCTGTACTTTCCACCAAAAGCAACCGCCGGTTTTGCAACTTTCGAGGTCAGAATGCCGAGTCGGCTTCCCTGACCACCTGCCAGGAGCATGGCAATCATTTCTTTTTTAATCATAGCATCACCTCAATATTTTTACAGAATGTTGAATTTCTTTCCCCTAGTATAGCACAAGCCTCTTGAAAAGTGAATAATAAATCAAAAAAATGATTGTGTTTTTTTGTAGATATTAATCATTCCTTTTTATATTTTTTTACATATTTCACAAAAAAACCTCCTTTTTTATCCTCTTTTTCGCCTTGCTAGTGTGCGCTTTCGAGGTTAAGATGTATATATTATAGTATAAACAGCGGACAGCGCGCCCTGCGGGCCGTCCCCATTGTTCCATAAAAAGAGGTATACGCATGTATCAGATTCATTTCGACGCTCCAATACACGTTCACTTTATCGGCATCGGCGGCATCAGTATGAGCGGACTGGCGGAAATTCTGCTGTCCGAGGGATTTACCGTATCCGGTTCCGACAACCAGCGTTCCCCCCTGACGGAAACGCTCACCGAGAAGGGCGCTCTCATCCGGTACGGACAGCGGCGCGACAACATAACGGATGACATCGATCTGGTCGTCTACACCAGCGCGATCCACCCGGACAATCCGGAATTTCTCGCCGTGCAGGAAAAGGGTCTGCCCTCCCTCACCAGGGCCGAACTTCTCGGACAGATGATGCGGCAGTATAAGACTTCCGTCGCCATCAGCGGTACCCACGGCAAGACCACCACCACGGCCATGATCTCGGACATTCTTCTGCAGGAAGGTACAGATCCCACCATCTCCATCGGCGGTATCTTAAAGTCCATCGGCGGAAACTACCGGGTCGGCGGTTCCGATTACTTTGTGACCGAAGCCTGCGAATACACCAACAGCTTCCTGAGCTTTTTCCCGAAGATCGGCATTATCTTAAATGTTCAGGAGGATCATCTGGATTTCTTCAAGGATCTGGCGGATATCCGCAATTCCTTCCACGCCTTCGCCAGACTTCTGCCGCCGGACGGCTGCCTGATCATCAACGGCGAGATCGAAAACTATCAGGAGCTCACACAGGGCCTCGCCTGCCCCGTCATCACTTTCGGCATGAGGGAAGGTTTTGACTACTATCCCGGTGAAATTTCCTATGATAATACAGGAAAGCCTTCTTTTGTCTGTCACGGCCCGGACGGCTTTTCGCTGCCCGTCACGCTGGGCATCCCCGGCGACCACAATATCGCCAACGCCCTGCCCGCCATAGCCGTCTCCCATCGGTTCGGACTGCAACATGATACGATACGCAGAGTCCTCTCCCATTTTGAGGGCACTGACAGGCGTTTTGACTACAAGGGCGAACTGGGCGGCGTCACCGTGATCGACGATTACGCTCATCATCCCACTGAAATTAAAGCGGCTCTGTCGGCCGCCGCACACTATCCCCACAGAGAACTCTGGTGTGTGTTCCAACCCCATACTTACAGCCGCACAAAATCCTTTTTGTCCGATTTTGCCGCAGTTCTCTCCACGGCAGACCACGTGGTCCTGGCCGATATCTATGCCGCCAGGGAGACAGATACGCTCGGAATTTCTTCCCGGGACCTGATGCGGGAGATCCGGGCGCTTGGCGGCGACTGCCGCTATTTTCCCTCTTTTGATGAAATCGAGAATTTCCTTTTGGAAAATTGCACAGGGGGAGATCTGTTGATAACTATGGGGGCCGGAGATGTCCATAAAATAGGGGAAAACCTTCTCGGGATCTGAGATTTCCACATATCCACAAATTTTTTTCTCCGCACGGAGACAAAATATTTGTGGATATTTTGTTCGGCGGAAAAATCTTTGATGCCTGCTTTTTCCCGTGTTTACCGGCCTTTTCGGGTCCCGGAAGTACAGGTATCAGATTTATCCACACTTTCCACACTTTCCACAATGCACTTTTATTTTTGCACCCTCCCCTGTTTTCTCCATTTTGTCTATATCTTTTCAAAAACCGCTATGCTATAATCGATTCAGTTTTGAAAATGGGAAATCAGAGGTTAATATAAATATGAACAGCTTGACAGTTTCACAGGACTCTCATGCAGGCGTAACTATGCTTTCGAACTGCTTTATTGACGAATACATGAAAGACGCTAACGACGCGCAGATAAAGGTATATCTCTATCTGCTTCGGTGTGTTGCTGCCGGTCTGCCCACCGGTATTTCGGCGATTGCCGACCATTTCAATTACACCGAAAAGGATATTCTGCGCGCTCTGCAGTACTGGGACAGGAAACAGGTGGTTTCCCTGCTGTACAATGACGCCGGAAAACTGGCCGGTATCCGTCTGGAAAATCTCGATTCCAGGCCTGCCGATATTATCTCCATGCCTCCGGCCTCGCCCGTCACCGCCCAGACGCCCTGCGCGGAACCGGAAAACGTGCCCGCATCTTATGACAAGAGTGTCATTACTCTGGACCACATCAAGGCATTCAAGCAGCAGGAAAAAACTTCCGAGCTTGTTTTTATCACCGAACAATATCTGGGCAAACCGCTCAGCACGGAAAATATCCGCTCTATCATTTTTATGACGGATGTACTCCATCTCAGCACGGATCTGATCGATTATCTCGTACAGTACTGTGTGGACCGGGGGAAAAAAGATTTTCATTACATCGAAAAAGTAGCCATCAGCTGGGCGCAGGCAGGCGTCTCCACGCCGAAAGAGGCGGCTCTGGCCGCCGCAAGGTACGACAAAAATATTTATGCCGTTATGAACGCCCTCGGCAGGACAAGCGCTCCCACCCAGAAGGAGGCTTCCTATATACAAAAGTGGTTTCAGGAGTACGGCTTCCCTTACGACATTATTATGGAAGCCTGCGAGCGCTGTGTTCTCGCCACGGACAAGCACCGGTTCGAGTATACCGACGGCATTCTACAGAACTGGCGTGACAGCGGCGTACATTCCATGCAGGATATCGCGGATGCCGACACCGCTTTTCAGAAAAAGAAAAGCTCCCGTCCCGCCAAATCCGCCGCTTCCACAAATTCTTTTCATCAGTTCCGCCAGAACGAGTACAATTACGACGAACTGCTGAAAAAAGTAAAGATCAACTGACAGGAGAAAAACTTTGGCCCTGACTAACGCGCAATACGAATCCATTATACGTGAATATGAGGAAAAACAGATAAAAAACCGGCATATACTGGAGAATCGTCTCTCTGACATCCGGAACGCTTATCCGGAATATGCTGATCTGGAGGACGCTTCCGCCTCTCTGTCACTTTCCTTCACCAGACGCCTGATCGACGGTGAGGAGGGCGCGAGGCAGGCTCTCTCGGAGGCTCTCGAGTCCCTGCGGCAGAAAAAGAAGGATTTTCTTCTGGAAAAGGGCTTTTCCGCCGACTATCTGGATCCCGTCTACGAATGCGCCGACTGCCGGGACACCGGCTATATCGGGCGGAAAAAATGCCGCTGTTTTGAAAAAAGAATAATAGAACTGCTCTATCATCAGAGCAATCTCTCCGGCACCCTCATGCTGGAAAATTTTGATACATTGTCCTACGAGTATCTTCCGAAAGATATACTCCCGGACTACAAAAAAGCGGTGGAGACCGCCAAAAGTTTTGTCTCCTCTTTCGATGAATGCTGCCGCAATCTTCTGTTCATGGGCACGGTCGGCACCGGAAAGACATTTCTCTCCAACTGCATTGCCAAAGCTCTGATCGACACATCTCACTCCGTCATCTATTTCAGCGCTGTGGATCTCTTCGACACCTTTGCCGGACATATTTTCGGCAAAGACAAAAAAGCGCTTGAAAATTTTTGCGAAGACCTATATCATTGTGATTTGGTTATTATAGATGATCTGGGTACGGAACTGGAAAGCTCCTTTGTTACTTCCTACTTTTTCTCTTTCCTGAATGAACGACAGCAGCTTGGAAAATCTACACTGATCACCACAAATCTGGATCTGAAAAATTTGAACGACAGATACAGCGAGCGGATCTGCTCCAGGATCATCGGAAACTTTGAGATCTGTCTGCTGACAGGTCCCGATATCAGAATCTGCAAAAAAACCTGAACATACACACTTTATTTTCCAAAAAAGAAAGGATTTCTTATGGCAAAAAAAGAAGAAAAGCGAAATCTGGAAACCATTCCTGTCGGTTCTCTTGGCGTCATTGCCCTGAAAGGCTGTCAGACACTGGGGGAAAAGGTAGACTACTATCTCGTCAAATGGCGCACACAGCGGAAAAATGAGCATAAAGGTTCTCTCGCCTTTGCCGGGTACCAGCGCGGCACCTATCTGCTCAATGTGGATATTCCGCGGTTCGGCTCCGGGGAGGCGAAAGGCATTATTCAGGAATCTGTCCGGGGAGATGATCTCTATATCATGGTCGATGTGTGCAATTACAGCATGACTTATTCCCTCTGCGGGCAGCAAAATCGCATGTCTCCGGATGACCACTACCAGAACCTCAAGCGGATCATCTCCGCGGTCGGCGGTAAAGCCAGAAGAATCACTGTCATCATGCCTTTCCTGTATGAGAGCAGACAGCATAAGCGCACTTCCAGAGAATCGTTGGACTGCGCCATCGCCCTGCAGGAACTCGTCAACATGGGTGTCGACAATATTATCACCTTTGACGCACATGACGCCAGGGTCCAGAACGCCATCCCGCTGCACGGTTTCGAGACGGTGCGGCCCGCTTACCAGTTCATCAAAGGACTGCTTCGCAACATAAAGGATCTCACACTGGATACCGATCATATGATGATCATCAGCCCTGACGAGGGAGGCATGTCCAGAGCGATCTACATGGCCAACGTCCTCGGCCTGGATATCGGTATGTTCTACAAACGCCGCGATTATACCCGCGTCGTGGACGGCAGAAATCCCATTGTCGCCCATGAGTTTTTAGGTTCCAGCGTGGAGGGCAAAGACATGGTCATCATCGACGACATGATCTCCTCCGGTGAATCCGTCATAGAAGTGGCAAAGGCGCTGAAGGGGAGAAAGGCAAACCGCATTTTCATCTGCGCCACCTTCGGACTTTTTACCGGGGGACTGACGCGCTTTGACGAGGCATGCAAAGAGGGCATCATCAGCAACGTGCTGACGACCAACCTGATTTATCAGACACCCGAGCTGCTCTCCCGCGACTGGTATATCAACTGCGATATGAGCAAATATATCGCTTATCTGATCGATACTTTAAATCACGATTCCTCGATCAGCGATCTGCTTGATCCCAGCGAGAAAATCCAGAACGTTATCGCCAAATATAAGGCGGGGAAACTGTGACAGGATAGACAGCCGTGAGGCATACGCCTGCTTACCGATGTCCGGACAACGACAGC
Source organism: uncultured bacterium (assembly GCA_947643595.1). Lineage (GTDB taxonomy): Bacteria > Bacillota > Clostridia > Lachnospirales > Lachnospiraceae > 1XD8-76. The sequence goes on from CANRWP010000013.1 coordinate 35,610, forward strand.
TTTCAAAATAACGCACAAAAAATTCGCTGCGGTACTTGCAAAATTTTGCAGATGCTGTTAAAATAGAAAAGTGTGATAGGACATATAAGATAAGCAGGCGTAGTTCATCGGTAGAATACAAGCTTCCCAAGCTTGGGAGGGGGGTTCGATTCCCCTCGCCTGCTGTCAAGATTTTGAACAATCCCTGTAAAAATACGGCTTGCAGGGATTTTTTTAATTTCAGAATACTGTCAGTTTCCAGGAAAATGATCCAGTAAGATAGTTTAAGTCAGGGCTTGACTTTTCCCAAAATCCCTGTATAATAAATCTTCGGAAAAGCCCATAAAATCAAGGTTTTCCAAATATACAACGTCAGTTCGAGACCTTCCTGACGTAAAATAAAACTAAAGGAGACAAAAGAATATGAAAAAACAACTAAGCAGCGAAGCAGTCCCCGCAAGGATCACTTCGCCCATCTCACTGACCACTCTGGTTCAGGCTGCCATGATCGCAGCGATCTATGTAGTACTCACGTTACTCGCCAACGCTCTGGGATTAGCCAATTATGTCATTCAGGTACGTTTTTCCGAGGCACTCACCATCTTACCGTTTTTCACTCCGGCCGCTATCCCCGGTCTTTTTGTGGGCTGTATTCTGAGCAACATTCTGACCGGCTGTCTGCCCCTGGATGTTGTTTTCGGCAGTCTTGCGACACTGATTGGCGCGCTGGGCACTTATGCCATCGGCAGAATGAGCCGCAAAGCCGTTGATGCCGCCTCACAGCCGCAGAGGAGATTTTCCGTTTACAAGGTGTTCTCCCCTCTGCCGCCTATTATTTCCAATACGCTGATCGTCCCTTATGTCCTCTCCTACGTCTATCAGTTTGAGGGTTCCATCCCCTATTTTATGCTGACCGTGGGAGCCGGCGAAGTGATCTCCTGTGGGATCCTCGGGCTGATCCTGCTCTTTTCGCTGGACCGCTATAAGAATATTCTCTTCCGCTCTTGACAACCGCTGGCGCGTGTGATATAAACAATAACTAAGCCGAACAGGCGACAACTGAAGATACCCAATGAGGGAGTAGTGGCGCGATCTGCGTGTCCTGCCAACATACGCGGCCTTTATGGTCTGGCTTGACTTAAACAACGAGACTCATGTGCAATGACTATGCTTCATATTATTTTATGATGTCGACATCGTTGCACTTGGGTTTTTCTTTTACTCAAATTTGTTTTATGAATAGAAAGGAAGGTCAAACATGGAACTCACAATCACTATTCTGCTTTTTCTCATTGGTATCGTACTGATCATCAAAGGCGGCGATTATTTCGTCGATGCTGCCTCCTGGATGGCGGAAGTCAGCGGTATCCCCAAGGTTATCATCGGGGCCACCGTTGTCAGTCTCGCCACCACTCTGCCGGAAATGCTCGTATCCGTCATCGCCGCTGTGGACGGCAAAGTAGATATGGCGATTGGAAATGCCGTAGGCAGTGTCACTGCCAACATCGGCCTGATCATGGCCATCTCGCTGGTCTTCATGCCGAGCGTCATCAACCGGAAAGATTACGTGCCGAAATCCATTTTGATGTTCTGCGGATCCCTGGTGATCGTAGCTTCCGGCAAAACCGGGAGCATCGGTTTTTTCCTTTCCGCGGTTCTGTTGATACTCTTTGTTCTTTTTCTCATTGAAAATATCCGCTCCACGCAGCATTCCATGCATAAAAATTCCGCTGCCCTCCAGGCGGCGGAATACGCTGCGATCCAAAACGGTTCTCCCACCCTTTCCAAAAGAGCAGATATGGAGAGATCCGTGGTTCTCCTCAATATATTTAAGTTTATCGGCGGTGCCGCCGGCATTGTGATCGGTGCAAATCTGCTTGTGAACAACGGCAGCGATCTGGCAAGATATATCGGTATTTCGGAGCGTATCATCGGCGTCACGCTGGTGGCAATCGGTACTTCTCTGCCGGAACTTGTGACCACCATAACCGCGATCATTAAAAAACAGTCCTCTCTGTCCATCGGCAATATTCTAGGGGCAAATATCATAGATCTCACGCTGATCCTGCCCATCAGTATGTTCTGTGCCGGGAAACCGCTTCCTATTGCATCCTCCTCCGCCATCCTGGATTTCCCTGCCTGTCTTCTGGTCGGATGCATCGCCGTTATACCGATGATCATCTCCTCCAGGTTCAGACGTTGGCAGGGCTTTGTACTTCTCGCCGTCTATGCGGTATACCTCATACTGACCTGCACAGCGTAACGATCCGAACTCAATAAAATATATGTCCCCCTATCGATATCCCCGTAAGCCCTTCGATCGGTGTCCGGAAATATACACAGTCTCCCACATTGGAGACGCCGGACATCGCTTCGTCCGCGGCCTGATAGCACGCCGGCGTTGCACGATCCTCCGCCAGCGCGATGGCAAGACGCCCGCTTCCCACCGGCGAAAACTGTGATTTTTGATAAATAACACCCGTCATTGTATTCGGATACACGGAGCTGAGAAGACGATTGATCACCACTGCCCCCACCGCAAGCTGTCCGGCGTAGGGCTCTCCCCCCGCCTCACAGTAGATCAGGTTCGCCAACAGATACCGATCCTCCTCTGCAAAAGCGACCTCAGAGATATCTCTCTTTGCCGACTGCGCTGCCAGCCTGGACATGGCTATCTCCTCCGCCAGCTTCTTTTTAAGCGCCGCAATATTCTGATCCTGCTGCTTGATCCGCGCCTCGTAGGCCTCCGCCTCCGCCTGTGCGTTGGAAAGCTCTCCTGCACTCTGGGCGATATCCCCGGAGGTGGCGCTGATATATCCGCTGACCTTCGACTGTTCCGCCTCCACCTGAATCTTAAATTCCGAAAGTTCCGCCCGCTCCTTCTGGAGTTCCTTCTCCTTTTCATCTATCTCATCCCTGATGTTCCGGAAGTCCTCCAGCTGCTGCTGGTCATAGGCGGAGATCGCATCCACAAAATCATAATAATTCAGCATGTCGGAGACACTGTCCGCTCCCAGCATACCTTCCAGAAGCGCATAGTCATCCCCTCTCTCATACATATACTGGATCCGGCTCTTCATCGCCTCATACTGGCGATCCGCATTCTCCTTCGCCTCCTCAAGCGCCGCCTGGGTTTCGTCGATCTCCTGTTCCTTGTCCGAGATCTGCCCCTCCAACACCGCCAGTCTATCGCTGACCTCTGTAAGCTGATCATTCAGATGATTCAGCTTTCCCTGCAACGTCCCCAGCTCGCTCTGTAATCCTGATATATTTTCCTGTGTCTGATCCAGCTGGTCTTTTGTCTGCTCCCTCTCCTGCTGCGCCTGATCCAGTTTTTCCTTGGTGGTGAGAGCATACGCGGAAAGAGACAGCCCCGCTGTCATCCCTATCACAAGGGAACACGCCGCCAGACGCTTCCCCGCACTCATGATCCTTCCCATATGCTTCACCTCCCTTCCTCTCTGTTTATCCGTTCTCATTGCCGCTTCTGCATTCTTTCCCTACAGCTCCAGTTCCACCCTTCTCCCGGTCGCCTCATACTTCCTGTACACCACTCCTGCCGCGTCAAACAGTCTTTTGGACGCGACATTTCCCGGCGTTCCGTCATATTTATCGCTGCCGTAGATCACTGTCCTGATCCCTGCCTGAATGATCGCTTTCGCACACTCATTGCAGGGGAACAGAGACACATACAGAGTCGTTCCCTCCAGCGATCCTCCTCTGAAATTCAGGATCGCGTTCAACTCACTGTGGGTCACATAGGCATATTTTGTGGAGAGCATATCGCCCTCTCTCTCCCAGGGAAACTCATCGTCAGAACACCCCATCGGAAGCCCGTTATAACCCATGGAGAGAATCTTGTGATCGTTGCTGACGATACAGCATCCCACCTGCGTTCCGGGATCCTTCGAACGCATTCCCGCCAGTTTGGATATCCCCATAAAATACTCATCCCAGCTGATATAATCTGTCCGTTTCATTTGTACCCCCGTCGACTTATCTCTATCCTTCTGTCAGATCACGCCGTCCGGATCTACTTCGTCCCGAAAATGCGGTCCCCCGCATCTCCCAGGCCGGGCACAATATAGGCGTTTTCATTCAGTTTCTCGTCCAGCGCCCCGATATAGAGATCCACATCCGGATGCTCCTTCCGCATTCTTTCCACCCCTTCCGGCGCCGCTATAATACACATAAAATGGATCTTTCTGCATCCTTTCTCTTTCAGCATGCGGATGGCGGCCGCCGCGGAACCGCCGGTGGCCAGCATGGGATCCACCACAAAAACTTCCCTCTCTCCGCAATCCGCCGGAAGCTTACAATAGTATTCCACCGGCTCATGCGTCTCCGGGTCCCGATACAGACCGATATGTCCCACTTTCGCCACCGGAATCATCGTCAGCACGCCTTCCACCATGCCGAGTCCGGCCCTGAGGATCGGGACGATCGCCATCTTTTTCCCCTTCATCTCCTTTGCCACAGTTTTGCAGATCGGCGTCTCGATCTCCACATCCGCAAGCTGCAGATTCCTTGTGGCTTCATAAGTCATCAGCATTGCGATCTCACTGATATTTTCCCGAAAATCTTTTGTCCCCGTCTCTTTTCTTCTGATCCATCCGATCTTGTGTTGAATCAGAGGATGATCCATAATGATAGTCTTTGCCATATTATCTCCTGTTCCGAAATGTCAGCCCTCTATCTTGCCGATTCTTCTCTTGTGTCTCTCATCCTCCGAGAACGGTGTATCCAGGAATTTTTCCACGATATCCAACGCGAGAAATTCTCCCGTCACACCCGCGCCGATGGACAACATATTTGCGTCGTTATGGAGTCTTGTCAACTTTGCCGACACCGGATCTCCGCAGAGAGCACAACGGACGCCCGGTATTCTGTTGGCACAGATCGACACGCCGATACCTGTCGTACAGATCACGATTCCTCTGTCGCAGCTTCCGTCCGCCACAGCTTTTGCCGCCGGTTTTATAAAGTCCGGATAATCGCAGGAAGACTTGTCATTGCAGCCGAAATCTTTGTACTCTAACCCTCTCTCCTCCAGATATTTTTTTACACGTTCCTTTAGATCATATCCGCCATGATCTGATGCGATTGCTATCATAACTGTCCCCTTTCTGTCTATGGCTTTTTATACTCTCAGTATACCGCAAAATATACTGTTTTAAAAGCAAAATCTCAGACTTTCTCCACACGATGTCCCGCCGCTTTCAGAAGTCTGTTCATCACCGCCTGCCCGATGCCGTCATCCTCAAAGCTTTCCGACCAGATCACATCCACCTCCGCCTCGTCAAACTCCCGCAGGATCCGGTATAATTCTCTGGCTGTCTCAGTTCCTTCCGCCCTGTCTCCGGCACTCTTTATCAGAGTGGCTCTGTAGCGCCCCAATGTTGCGTTCGTCGCGATGACACCGCTGCGATATCCCCTTCTCTCCGCCTCCATGGCCAGCTCATTGATGCGCCTTACCACTGCCTCTTCCTCCCCGGCGATGATCGTCAGCTCCGCCTTCGGCGCATAATGCCTGTACTTCATGCCGGGCGCTTTCGGCGCGATATCACTGCCCTCCGGCAGGATCGCCCGGTCGGTCTCCACCTCCCCCAGGACTTTGGAGAGCATCTCCTTCGTGATATACCCAGGTCTTAAGATCGTCGGCACCGCCTCTGTCAGATCCACGATCGTAGACTCCAACCCGATACAGGCCTGTCCACCGTCCAGGATCATCTCAATTTTTCCGCCCAGATCCTCCTCCACATACTTTGCCAGCGTGGGGCTGGGGCGCCCGGAAGCGTTGGCGCTTGGCGCCGCCACGTATCCGCCCGCCTCCCGGATCAGAGAGATCGCCGTCTGATCGGAGGGCATCCGCACCGCCACGGTGCTCAGACCGCCGGTCGTCTCCCCGGGCACTCTGTCCGATTTCGCCAGTATCATCGTCAGTGGTCCCGGCCAGAAAGCTTTCCCGAGCTTCTCCGCGGTCTCCGGTATCTCCCTCACAATGGGCGCCAGGTCTTCCCATCTGCAGATGTGCACGATCAGAGGATTGTCAGACGGTCTGCCCTTCGCGGCGTAGATCCTGCGGGAGGACTCCGGATTCAGGGCATCTCCCCCGAGTCCGTAGACCGTCTCCGTCGGAAACGCCACCAAACCGCCTGTCCGCAGGATATTCCCCGCTCTTTGCACCGCCGCCCGGGCGGCGGGTGTATCTCTGTTTTTGTCTGTTATGGTAAATAATTCTGTGTTCATTATTTCCGCTTCCCGATCGAAAAAGGCGGCACCGCCGCCTTTTCGGAATATATCGCATCACATTTCTTCCAGTTCGCTCTTCTCCACTTCCTCAACCGTTGGAATGGAATTCGCCGCCCCCATGCGGGACACCGCTATGGCGGCCGCCTTCGCGCACAGCCGTAACGCTTCCGGCACGGGCAGTTCCTTCATCATGGAGGCGATAAAGTACCCGGTAAACGTGTCGCCTGCCGCCGTGGTATCCACCGGTTTCACCCGAAAGATTCCCTGCCGGTGCGTCTCCTTTTTATCGCGGTAGACTACACCGTCCGAGCCCAGAGTCAGCACCACCTGAGCCTCCGGAAATTTTTCCATCATCTTATCCAGTATTTTATCCGGATCCTTCTCCCCCGAGATCTGAAACCCTTCTATCTCATTCAGCAGAAACACTGAGATTTTACGCATATCGCAGGAGAGCAAAGCGTCATTGAACGGCGAAGGATTCAGCACAATACGCATTCCCTTACCGTAAGCGGTATCGATGATATAAGGCATTTCATTGACCTCATTCTGCAACAGAACAATGTCGCCTTCCCCGAAGCCCGAAAACACCTCGTCCACATACTCTTTTGTGATCATACGGTTGCTGCCGCCGTACAACAGAATACAGTTCTGCGCGTTTTTATCCAGCTGAATGATCGTATGCCCCGATTTTCCGGGCACCATCTTAACCAGAGACGTGTCCACACCGCTCTTCGCGCATAAGTCCAGAAACCCCTGGCCATCCTCCCCGACCATTCCCGCGTGCCGCACCGGCACGCCGGCTCTCGAGAGCGCAATAGACTGGTTTAAGCCCTTTCCCCCGAAATGCGTCTCCATACCAAAGGAATCCATCGTCTCCCCCGGCGTTATCACATGATCCACCTTATAGACATAGTCATAATTGAGTGAACCGAAGTTCAATACCTTCATCTTTATCTCCCCCCTATATTTTTTTGGATAACATGTCCGGATTTGTCGCATATGCCAGCGCCATCTCTGCGGTGATCCTCTTTTCCCGATACAGGCGCAGCAGACTGGAATCCATGGAGATCAGTTCCGGCTTGCTGGAAGAATAGAGAATTCCATCGATCTGAGGCACTTTATTCTCCCGGATCATATTCCGGATCGCGGGGTTCACCGTCATAATTTCAAACGCCGGAACCAGTCTGCCGTCCACACCCGGTATCAGCTGCTGGGATACCACTGCCTGCAGCACCATAGAAAGCTGTACCGCGATCTGCCTCTGCTGGTTCGCCGGAAATACATCGATGATCCGATCTATCGTATTCGCCGCGCCTATCGTATGTAACGTCGAGATCACGAGATGCCCGGTCTCCGCCGCGGTCATCGCCACCTCTATCGTCTCATAGTCTCTCATCTCTCCCAACAAAATGACATCCGGGCTCTGCCGGAGGGACGCTCTCAGCGCTGTCACATAATTATCCGTATCCAGATTGATCTCCCTCTGGCTCACAATACTTCTGTTATGTCTGTGCAGATACTCGATGGGATCCTCCAGCGTGATGATATGTTTTTCCTGCGTATTATTGATGTTATTCACCACACAGGCCAGCGTCGTCGATTTTCCGCTTCCCGCAGGCCCCGTCACCAACACCAGGCCTTTGGCCAGATTGCCGAACTCTATGATCCTGGCCGGAATGTCAATGTCCTCCGGATCCGGCAGATCGAAGGTGATCACACGCACCACCACTGACAAAGAGCCCCTCTGCTTGTATGCATTCACACGGAAACGGGAAAGTCCGGGGAGTGCAAAGGAAAAATCATCGTCCCCCTGTCCGGTCAGCCTCTCCATATCCCGTCCCCCCGCCAGAGAATAGATCTCCTTGACATATTCCTCCGTCTGGGAAGGCATAAGCTTCTCTCCGTCCATATGATGAATCCTGCCGTTCACCCGCCATGTAATAGGAAGACCCGCCACAACAAAAATGTCCGAAGCCCCCTCATTTACCGCCTGCTCCAACAAATGCCTGATATCCGTACCTGCATAATCCATGGGATAAACATCCTCCTTCAATTCCACAGCCTAATAGATATACTTTGTCGCATATCCCTGTTCCTTTTTCAGCTTTGCCACGCCCTGAGAACCATTTCCCGCCGCCATGGTGGGATCCATCATAGTCCAGTTCTTTCCGTCAAACTGAATGATGCTGTCCACCCAGCCGACCTCGGCCACATAGCAGCTGATCCACGCATGATAGAGATTCCCCACATACCCCACTTCCAGCCTCGTGGGAATCTGCTGCGAGCGGAGCATTGCAGTCATCAGCGAAGCATAGTCAAAACAGATTCCCTTCCCGGATGCCAGCGTATTATCCGGAAACGGCGCGTAGCCCGACTGCACTGTCGCCGCCTTATTGTTGTCGTAGGCAATATTTTTCGTCACAAAACTGTACACCGAAGACACCACGTCCAGATCGGAGGCACACCCGGATGACAGAGCCTCCCCCTTCCTCACACAGGCGGAAGCGTCGTTAAAGCTCACATAGCAGCTCGGATATAAAAACGGCTGAAATCCGTTGGAAATTGCAACCGCCACATTCTGAGACAACGCCACCGCGTAGAGATTCCGCTGTACATCCGCCGCCTCATACACAGCAAAGCTGTAGGTTCCGTTCCCTCCCGGCAGAGGGTAAGCCTGATAAGTCCCATAGTTTGTCACCAGATAGGTATAGGTGACGCCGGCAGGCGTCTTTATCTGAAATTTCACCTTGGGATTGGCGCCGCTGTAGTTCAGCATCACATAGCCTTCCGCCTTGTTGGATGTGTCCAGCACTGCGCTTCCCGACCGGTAGACTTCCACACCGGAAGCAGTGGGCACGAGCACCCTCTTTCCCTTCGCGGAAACCTTCTCGCCGCATCCCGCACACAGTACCATAAAAAGGCAGATCATGCAAAATATTAACGTTTTCTTTTTCATCGTCTTCCTCCTTACAATCCGCTCAACGCTATTCAAATAATAAAACGGGCAGAGGTTCCTCCTCTTTCCATACAGAGACAGAAGCTTCCTGCCACTTCACTATCTTATAATTGCCCTCTCCCTTTTCCGGATCCAAAATTTCCAGTTCCACACACAGATTCTGACTCTCGGTGATCGCCGTCTCATAGGCCAGCACAGTCGTATCTCCGCTCTGTATCACGGTGATGCCGCTGTCCGTCTCCGCGGCCGCCGCCACCGCGTCATTCAAAAATTCCACATAATCTTTTCCCTGTCGATCTATTCCATCGATCGCCCTGTCGATCTCGCCCAGTCTGTGCTGCGCTTCCGATACCGCCGCATAATAGAGACTCGTCTTCTCCGCCATCCTGTCGCCGTAGCCTTTATCCCGCAGCGCCCCCGAAAGGGACAGCACGCCCAACAGAACCAGACACATCACCACAAAGATGACTAACAGAAAGGACGTCCCCACCTGATATCCGGGATAGTTTTTTTCTCTCCCTCTGCTCATGAAGACACCTCCCTTTTCGTATATTTCTCCACATCCAGCAGATAGATTAACTCTCCGCTGCCCACTTTGCCATAGCTGAAAGAGCATTTCTCAAAATCACCGTCCCGGGTGATCACAGCCTCAAGGCAGACGGCCGCCTCTTCCCCTCCGCATATATTCCAGTCTCTGTCATACCAGAAATGATACAATATTCCGTTCGATTCCACTTTCTCGGCCCCCTCTTCCACCAGAAAAGCCTCGAAATCTTCGGAAGCCAGAAACAGTTCCGCATATCCTGCCGCCAGATTCTGCATTCTGCTCAGTTCTTCGTTTTCACGATTGATGCTTCTCGCCGTGACGAACAGGCGAATGCACCACGCCGAAGCCAGGCTGAACAGCAGGATCGATATCATAAGTTCCAATAAAAACAGGCTCGAACGCCTTGCCAGTTTCCCATTCATGTCTCTCTCCACTCCAGTTTTACATAATTTCCATCACGCGCGATCATCAGCTCTCACTTTTGACTGCCGCGTAGGTAACCAGTTCCTGTCCGTTCTCATCTATATAAGAAATTTTAATGATTCCGTCCTCCTGCTGTGCAAACTGAAAATTATCTGCCTGCAGGATTTCCTGACCGTCCAGAACCCCGGCGGACACCCCCTCCTGCACAAACAGCTCGCGAAGCGTGCCTTCATAACAGTACAGATAGGTGACATACGCCTGCCCGCCAAAATTCTGCCGCAGAATAATACTGGGAACCCCGTCAAATGTGCCGATCTCCACACCGCCCTTTTCATCGTTCTGGCGGATCTTCTCCGTCACATAGGAGAGACAGGTCCGGCTCTCATAATTCCTCTCTTCCCAGGCAACATTTTTCTGATAGACATTTGCAGCCAAAAGCACCAGAAACAACGAGGAGGCCGCCAGCACCAGAAAAAGCGCGATCGGCAGCAACAGATCGACGATATGTCTGTTTTTTCCTGCTTCTTTCATAACCATCCTCCTATTCTTCCGCCGACCATTCCAATACGGTCACATCCGGCATCAGATTTGCTCCAAACACCTGATAATCCACAAAGAATTCTTCCGAGTCATACTGCAGGCCATATTCTTCTTTCAATACTTCCAGGCTCTCCGGGTATTTTCCTTCTATCGCATAGTACTGTGTGATATTTCTCCAGACCGCGTCCTCCAGACTCTTTTTCTGTTCTCGTTTCGCTTTCCGGGAAGCGCCGTCTATTCCCGCGCAGAACAGGAGTACCACCGCGAAGAAAACCACAAAGGAGATCATCGCTCCGCGCACCCTGTTTTGTTTTTTTCCGTAATAAAATCTCTTCATATCCGTCACCATCTCCGCCTACAACTTCTGTTTATAAACCGGCCAGAATCCCGAGCAGCGGAAGCATAACCGACAGAAGGATCGTGCCCACGATAACGGAGAGGAGGATCACCAGGGTGGGTTCCAACATCGAGACAAAAGAAGTGATCCGCTCGTCCACTTCCTCTTCATACTGGTCCGCCAGTCTGCCCATCACCTCATCCACCTGTCCGGTGCGCCCCGCGATATCTGCCATTCTCGCATAGATACCGGCGAAAATTTTTGTCTGCAGCAGAGCCTCGGCCATATTGCTGCCTTCCTCCAGCAGTTTTCTGCAGGCCGCTATCTTTTCTCCAAAAAATCTGTTTTCATTTAACTCCTCCACCAGTTCCAGACCGCGCTCCGGCGTCAGGCCGCTCTTTAAAGCCAGAGACAATCCGCCGGCAAAACGGCAGATCGCCATCTTCTCGGAAAGTTCTCTGGAGAATTTAAAATGCTGTCCCATATTTTCCAGCTGCTGTCTGCCCTTCTTTGTCTTTACCAGCCAGACAAACAGCACTGCCAGCACCAGAAGTATCGCCACAAAAACTATCGCATATCTGGAAAGCGCATTCCCCAGAAGCAGAGCTCCCCTTGAAAAGCCGCTCATCTCCACGCCCAGCTGTCTGAATACCTGCTGGAACACAGGCATTACCTTGGTCAAAAGCACCACTACCACCAGCGCCATAATTCCGATCATGATAAGCGGATAGGTGAGCGCGCTCCGGATGCTCTGAGAGATAGCTTCCTGTCTCTCGTAATACCTCTCCAGGGAGTAAAGTACATCATCCAATGTCCCTGTCTCCTCACCGATCTGAATCATCTTACATATGTATTCCGGAAAAACCCCGGTCTCTTTGACCGCCGCCGCAAGCGTTCCCGTCTCCTGTACTTTATCGTAAATGATACCCAAAAGTTCCTGTTCAGCCGCCGTCTGTGCGTCCTCTTTCATAATGGATATTCCCTCGATAACGGAAATACCCGCTCTCAGAATCATCGCCATCTGTTCGCAAAATGCAGAGAGCTCCAAATTGGACAAACTATCCTGCCGCGCCGTCTTCCCCATTTCCTGTTTCCTCCTGTCTGTTTCAAAATGACATATTTTTTTCAGTATATCATTATTTTTTTTTCTTTGCAATCATCTCCTGCTTTTATCTCGGATCTCCGCACACCCCCAAAATCTCATCCTTCCATTGTACTTGCGTACCGAAGTATTCCGAGATGGATCGCCCAGGCCACTCTGTCCTGATAATCCTCCTGCATCAGCAGTTTCGCCTCCTCGCTGTTGGAGAGAAAGCCGCACTCCGCGATAATGATCGGCGTCTCTGTCTTCTTCAGAAGATAGTAACTGTCATTCGCCTTTGCCTCCCGCCTGTTTTCCCTGTCCAACACTTCCGCCATTGTGTTTTGCATGATCTCCGCCATCTCCTGCCCGTGTATACTGGTCGCATAGTAGAACACCTGAGCTCCTTTTACATATTCCTCCGAGTAAGAATTCTGGTGGATACTCACAGCCAGATCCGCACCAGAGGAATCGATCAACGCCACCCGGTTCTTCATATCCTGCACCTTTTTGTTGGAGTCCTCCGGGCTGTACAGCCCATCCTCACCCTCCCGTGTCATGATAACCTCCACATCCGAGAGCTCCAGATACCGCTTTACCTTCCTGGCGATCAGCAGATTAATATCCTTTTCCAGCGCCTTATTAATCCCCACTTTCCCGGGATCGATCCCGCCGTGCCCCGCGTCGATCACCACTAATAATTTATGCTTCTTTTCATCCGGTGTGTCTGTCTTTTTATCCTCCGCCAATCCTATGGTATCCCGATGAATCACAACATTGGCGCTGTCCGTCACAATATATTCCGCCGTCCTGCGAGAAAGAAGCAACATCGCCGCCGCAAATACTGCTCCCATCCCTATCTTTATTTTCCGAAACTGCTGTTCTGTCATTGAAGGTCTCCGCTTCTTATCTTCCTTTCATTTTATGAAGCGAAAGCCTGGCCTATGTTACGGGGCGTGCAAACTTACTCTCCTGCACAATAGCCTGCGATCAGATCCCACACATCCGGCGTTTCCAGGCCTAACTTCCATTCCGCCACACCCGCCAGATCATAGGTCTTCATCACACTCAGTTTCACCTGAACGGAATCATAATCCTCCAGCCATACCTGATACAGCGTATCGCCCTTCTGGATCTCCCCGTAGTGCTGGCACTCTTTCTCCAGCCACTGGGTCTGTATTCCGTTGTCTGCCACAAAGTCCGCGGCCGCCTTCATTCCCACAGACTCTCCCGTAACCTCTGTTCCCGTTGTCTTCCATATTCTCGTATAGAAGGGAATGCCGTTGATCAGTTTCTCCGCCGGCACATAATTCAGCGTCTCGGCAATGCCGTCTTCCACATAGTCGATACTGGAGACGGAGCCCGCCGTGCCGCCGGTTCCCCAGTGCTCGTCATATCCCATGACGATCACATAATCCGCATAGACGCCCTGCTCCCTGCGGTTATACCAGATGGCGCCTCCGGATATCGGATAGTTGTCCACCGAGAGAACAATACCGTTCTTCCGGCATTCAATGGAAAGTTCCCTGATAAATTCCACAAAATGCTTCCCGGTCTTTTCGTCTATTTTCTCAAAATCTATGTTCAGGCCATCGATACCACAGTCCAACACTTCCCGCATTAAGTTCTGTATCAGATTCGCCCTCGCCTGGGAGGAAGAGAAAATGGCATACCTGTCCACCTCCTCGGTAAAATCGTCAGCAAGCGCCCAGACTTCCAGCCCCATCTCGTGCGCCCTGTCCACATAATCCCGGGAGGCAAAGCTGACAATGTTTCCCTCGTTTCCTGTCAGATAAAACCATGTGGGGGATATCGTGTTTAGTCCCTTTGCATTCGCCGTAAACTCCGCCAGTGTGGAATTCCCAGCGCTCCCGGACACTTGATGCCATCCCATATTGATCTTATAATCTTTTGATATACTCGTGAATTCCAACTCCCCGTACATGGAAGAATTGTTCAGAAAACTTGGCGTCTCCGTCTGCACCTCCCCAAGTTTTTTATTCTCCACATAACCGATAAAGCCGTCCGTCGTCTTCACCTTCGACCAGGTCTCCATCTGCTCCAGCAGGATGAGTTTTTCTCCCGCTTCCACCTCTTTCAGTATTTCGCTCTTCACACCGCCCTGATATCTGATCTGTGTATCCTTTTCCGTCTCCACAAACTGCCTCTCCCCATAAGCAGTGTAGATCTGGATCCGGTTCGGCTCCCGAAACGTCTCGTAATCGAATATCGTAAACAGCCGGATAAAGTCTATCGCGATATACAGTGTATCTCCCTCATAGAACGCGATCTGGTAATCGCAGAGGTTCTCGCTCTCCCCATCCATATAGCTGCTCTCCCCTATATTATAGGAAAGGATCCTGTCCGGCAGCACATAGCGAATCGTATTTTCCTCTTCGTTTACATACAGTCTCGTGTAAATAAAGTAATCGCTGACCGTGTCGTATGTAATATAGAATGTCCCGTCCGCGCTAACTCTCGCCCTGTCTTCGATCACTTCATTCTGCATAATAATGGCCGCTTCATCTCCCGCAATGCCAAAATACTTATTCAAATCAGCTTTCTCCTGGGAATAGGAATATTTTTCCATAATCCCTCTGCCGAAACTTACGCCCACTATGATAATAATAAGGACGATTGCTATCAATACCGGAATTATTTTTTTCATGCCTGTACTCCTTTCAATCGTCCCTATTATACCAAACTATTTTCATATCGTCATTATGATTTTCTGTAAATGAACAAATTTTCTCCTCCGACATATAATATCACTATGAGGGGCTTCTCTTCCGCAATATTTTTGTCTTCGTTTTGTTCCATTCAAATGGCTTCTCAGATGACTAATTTTCCCTGACTCTATCGTAGCGGACCTGGGTCAGAACGCCGTCTTCGCTGATAACAAAATCCGGCATATAGACGACGTCTTCCATGACAAACCGCTCTGCGATCACAGTCGGTGACGATGGCTGTCCGTCCAGGTACAGCTCGATCCCCTGACTGAGAATATCTTCCAGTCTGCTTCTCATAGTCATTAATTCTTTTTTACTGTTAAGCATAATCCCTCCTTTCGTATTTTTCTGCTATTCCAAAAGGAGTGTTACGTGATATATATATTAGGTGAATAGATTTGGAAATTTTAATTTTGAAATCGCAGATTATTTTTATTTTTGTTGACGATACTACTGTTATAAATAGTTTCCAGAATACCCGAACGTGTAAAGTGTTTTGAAAATAAAAAATAGATTTTAATAGTTTTGGATTATTAATAATTTAGGAAATCATTTGGAAAATTTTAAACTCTGAATCGGCACATAAGCCTATAAGACATCTCAAATACTAATTTTGAATTTTAATATTTTTCTGAGATGAAGTCATTGTTTAGAAAATTCTAGATTATAATGACAGTTAATATTCCTGTCAAAAAGTTGAACTCATCCTGCCTCCCTCCGTTTACGGATTGTTCAAGGCACTCCAGAGTTATATAATACCAGAAAAATTGGCAAATTTCAACTATTTTATTAATTTTTTTTAAACTGTTTTCTCAAACTCTTGACTTGTCCGCCGTCAAAGTATAAAATTCCCTAAAGGATGTGATTATTATGAAAATAGAAAAAGTAAATGACCATCAAATACGTTGTACGCTGACCAGAGAAGATCTGCTCAGCCGGGAACTTAAAATAAGCGAACTTGCCTACGGCACCGACAAGGCAAAGGACCTGTTTCGCGATATGATGCAGCAGGCGGCCTGTGAATTCGGCTTTGAGGCGGAAGATATCCCCCTCATGATAGAGGCGATCCCCCTGAACGCGGAGTGCATCGTCCTGATCGTGACCAAGGTGGAGGATCCGGAAGAGCTCGATACCCGGTTTGCCCGGTTCGCCCCTTCCGTCAATGAGGAAAGTGAAAACAGTTATCCTGAGATCACGGACGAGGTGATGGATCTGTTTGAACGGATCCACCGTAATGTCTCCTCCCCGGAAAAGACTGTCGTCCAGGAAAAAAGAACTTCCGATGTGGCGGCTCCCGAAAAAGAGGAAGAGATATACCGCATTTTTGCTTTTTCTTCCATCGGCGAACTTACCAGCCTGGCGCATATTTTCGGTTCCGAACTGATCTGTGAAAACAGACTCTACAAAAATGAACACAAAGGGCAGTATCTCCTCGTCGTAAATCAGCGTGCTCTCTCTGCGGAGGCTTTCGGAAAGGTTTGCAATACCATCTCCGAGTACGGCGTCACCACAAAGGCACTGCAGACCGGGGTGGCCTATATGGATGAACATCTCGACTGTATCATCCCGGACAACGCCCTCCAAAAACTGGCAAAGATATAAAAAAACGGCTCGTGAGAGCCGCTTTTTTATGCCTGCGCGATCTTATCCATCAGCTCGTCGATGCTGATGCCGTGTACCATCGCCGCTTCCTCGAGGGATTCCCCCTGCGCGGAAGGGCATCCGAGACAATGCATGCCCGCATCCATAAGGATCGGCGCCACATCAGGGTTTGTCCGCAAAATCTCCCCTATTGTCATTTCCTTGGTGATACCGCTCATATTTCAATCCTCCTGTTCCATTTTCATAAAAACATATACAGTATAATACTTTCCTCTTTTGTCTGTAAATACCCATGCTTCTTATTATTTGTAAAAATTCCATAAAAATACTGTAAAACCGCAAGATATGTATAGAAAAAAGTACATCGCCGTCCTTGACTTAATCCTGTTTCTTACACTATAATAGCCATATAGAATCATTGATATCTATTAATTTTCAATTCAAATTTTATGAAATAGGAGGCACACAAAATGAGACCAGAATGGACAGGTTTTGTAGGCAACAAATGGGATCGCGAAGTTAACGTCCGCGATTTTATCCAGAAGAACTACACCCCTTACGAGGGCGACGATTCTTTCCTGGCGGAGCCTACACAGAACACAAAAGACTTATGGGAGATGGTACTGGATCTTTCCAGAAAAGAGCGTGAGGCAGGCGGCGTTCTGGATATGGACACCAAAGTTGTTTCCACCATCACTTCCCACGGCCCCGGTTATCTTGACAAGAGCAAGGAGACTATCGTAGGTTTCCAGACAGACGCTCCTTTCAAGAGATCCCTGCAGCCTTACGGTGGTATTCGTATGGCAGAAAAAGCTTGTGCAGATAACGGCTATGAAGTAGATCCCGAGATTTCCGAGTTCTTCTCGACCCACAGAAAAACACATAATGCAGGCTGTTTCGATGCTTACAATGCTGAAATGAGAGCCTGCCGTTCTTCCCATATCATCACAGGGCTTCCCGATGCTTATGGCAGAGGCCGTATCATCGGCGACTACAGACGTATTGCGCTGTACGGTATCGACAGACTGATCGAAGACAAACAGGATCAGAAAAACTCCACAGGGCGTGTTATGACCGACGAAGTGATCCGTCTTCGTGAAGAGATCTCTGAGCAGATCGTTGCTCTGAAGATGATGAAGGAAATGGCTGCTTCCTATGGCTGTGATATTTCCAAACCTTCCACCAACGTTCAGGAAGCTATCCAGGCTACTTACTTTGGTTATCTGTGCGCCGTTAAGGAACAGAACGGTGCTGCCATGTCTCTTGGCCGTACTTCCACCTTCCTTGACTGCTACGCTGAGAGAGACTTAAAGAACGGCGTATTTACGGAAGAGCAGATCCAGGAGTTCGTTGACCATTTTATCATGAAGCTGCGCTGCATCAAGTTTGCGCGTACTCCTGAGTACAACCAGATCTTTGCAGGCGATCCGGTATGGGTAACCGAGTCCCTCGGCGGTATGGGCGTTGACGGCCGTTCTCTTGTAACAAAGATGAGCTTCCGTTTCCTGCACACATTGACAAACCTGGGCGCTTCTCCGGAACCCAACCTGACAGTTCTCTGGTCCACAAGACTTCCCGAGAACTGGAAGAGATACTGTGCGAAGATGTCTATCCAGACTTCTTCCATCCAGTATGAGAACGACGATCTGATGAGAGTGACTCACGGCGATGACTACGGTATCGCATGCTGCGTATCCTCCATGGTTATCGGTAAGGAAATGCAGTTCTTCGGCGCTCGTGCCAACGTAGCGAAATGTCTGCTGTACGCGTTGAACGGCGGCGTTGACGAAGTTACCAAGAAACAGGTTGGTCCTAAATATCGTCCTGTGAGCGGCGATGTTCTGGATTACGATGATGTTATGGACAAATTCATGGATATGCTGGAGTGGCAGGCAGACGTCTATGTAAACACGCTGAACATCATCCACTATATGCACGACAAATACTGCTATGAGAGAGCAGAGATGGCTCTCCATGACAGAGATGTAAAACGTTACTTTGCAACCGGTGTTGCAGGTCTGTCCATCGTTGCTGACTCCCTTTCCGCTATCAAGTATGCGAAAGTTGAAGTGGTCCGTGACGATGACGGCGTGATCGTGGACTTCAAGACAACCGGCGATTTCCCGAAATACGGCAACGACGATGACCGTGTTGACGATATCGCTCAGGAAGTAGTTCACAAATTCATGACAGCGATCAGAAGACACCACACCTACAGAGAGGGCGTTCCTACAACCTCCATCCTTACCATTACTTCCAACGTAACTTACGGTAAGGCTACAGGCAACACACCTGACGGACGTAAGAAAGGCCAGCCTTTTGCTCCTGGCGCTAACCCGATGCACGGCCGCGATACCCACGGTGCAGTTGCTTCCCTTTCTTCCGTATCCAAGCTTCCGTTCAAAGATGCTCAGGATGGTATTTCCAATACTTTCACGATCATCCCCGGCGCTCTCGGCAAGGAAGACAAAGTATTCTCAGGCGACATTGAGCTTGAACTGAAATAAAAGTAAAGTTATAAAAACAAAACAGCAGCGCTCTGCCGGTACGGCCGGCGGAGCGGCTGCGGAACTGGAGTAAAATTTATGGATGATAAAGCTTTGATTGACGATCTTGTTAAAATGCTGGATTCCGGCATGGCAGGCGGCGTAGGACATGTCAATATCGACTACGACGAGAAAGTGGAGCAGGATAAGTCCGTTCAGACTATGGGATGTACCGACTGCTCCAGAACCCCGCTTGCCTGCAGTGTTCCGACTCTGGAGCAGGGTTTGGATGATTACTCAGGTTCCGGTATATAATTTATAAAATCGTAAATACTATGGAGGTAAAAACAATGGCAGCATCAAATGCAGCACAGGTTGATAACCTGGTATCCTTACTTGACGGCTACGCAACAAAGGGCGGTCATCACTTAAATGTAAACGTATTAAACAGAGATATGTTACTGGACGCTCAGAAGCATCCTGAGAATTATCCTCAGCTTACGATCCGTGTTTCCGGGTACGCTGTTAATTTCATCAAGCTGACACCCGAACAGCAGGCTGATGTTATTTCCCGTACATTCCATGAGGCTATCTAATCAGGAATTTTTATCGGGAAGCAGTATACGATAGACTATCCCCTGAGGCCACGCTTCAGGGGATTTTTGTAAAGGAGTTTTTTTCTCTATGAAAGGACGTATTCACTCACTTGAAAGTTTTGGCACCGTAGATGGTCCCGGCACCAGATTTGTCGTCTTTGTGCAGGGCTGCCCCATGCGGTGCGCTTATTGCCACAACCCTGACACCTGGCCCATGGACGGCGGCACGATGATAGAACCTGCAGAGATCATCGAGCAGTATGAAAAAAACCGCCCTTTCTACAAGGACGGCGGACTGACCGTCACAGGCGGCGAGCCCCTGATGCAGGTCGATTTCCTGATCGATCTGTTCACTCTGGCAAAAGAACGGGGTATCCACACCTGTATCGACAGCTCCGGTATCGCCTACAAGGAAAACAATGCCGCTTTTATCCAAAAGCTGGATAAGCTTATGCCTCTGACAGATCTTGTCATGCTGGACATCAAACACATTGATCCTGAAAAGCACAAAGAACTGACCAGCCAGCCCAACGACGGCATCCTTGCCTTTGCGAAATATCTGGAGAAGAAGCAGGTTCCCGTGTGGATCCGCCACGTGATCGTGCCGGGCCTCACGGACGATGAAAAATATTTGTATCAGCTCGGATATTTCATAGGGCATCTCTCCAATCTGAAAGCGCTGGATGCTCTCCCCTATCACACGATGGGCGAAAAGAAATATGAGAGCCTCGGCATGGAGTATAAACTGCACGGTGTCCCGGCTATGGATCAAAAAACGCTGCTTGTAAAAAAACAGGCTATTTTGGACGGCGTAAAAGCTGCAAGAAAGGAACTGGAAAATTCCTGAATTTTGACTTTTAGTCTTGTATATCTCATAAGATTATATTAAAATAGAAAAAAGGCTGAGGATACGATCTGGCGTCGTATCCTTATGCGAACTTTATACATAAGGAGGATTTACTCATGGCATTCGTAATTGGTGATGGTTGTGTTGGATGCGGTGCATGTGCAGGCACATGTCCTGTTGGCGCTATCTCTGAGGATGGCGGAGTTTTCGTTATCGATGAGAACACTTGCATTTCCTGCGGCGCATGCGCAGGCGGCTGCCCTGTCGGCACTATCTCCGAGGCTTAAAACACTGTCGGACTACTTTGAGCAGGTGCCGTGTTACACGGCACCTGTTTTTCTTTCCTTTCCGAAAATTTTCTTCTTTTTGCCGCTTTTTCCACGCAGCAGTGCATCCAGCTGCCTGTAATGTTCTTCCTCCAGCGCCAGCTGTCTGCTCTCTCGCTGTTCCTCTCTCTCCTCCTGCATCCGAAACTGATAGTCCAGCTCCTTTGTAAGTCTCTCGGTGAGCTCCTCGTAGAAGCGCTCGTTGCTCTCCTGCACCGCCTCCGAGATAAGTTTCTTCATCAGATATTCCAACCGCTTTGCCTTCTCCGCCGTCTCTTTCTCCGGCAGAGATTCTCCCTGTGCCGCCGGAACCATCTTTTCCACATCCGGAAGTCTTGTCAGCTTTCCATTCTTCAGAATCATCCGGATCGCCTTCAGCTGCAGCCCCTGCTCTTTCAATTTTTTAATCTCCTGAAATTCTGTGATATCCTCCTCCGTATAATACCTGTGCCCCAGCTCATTCCTTTTCACCGGAAGTTTCAGCTCGTCCTCCCAGTAGCGCAGCACATGGCTTTCCACTTCCACTTTTTTCGACGCGTCCGAAATGAGATAAATTTTTTTCTGTTCCATGAAAATTCCTCCTGCCTTTTCTTTTTCCGCTAAAAAAAGAGAACCCACATGTCATGTCGATTCTCTTTTGTATAGTCTTTATGGTTATTATTTTAATGCTGCATATTGACAAACTTTGTGTAATCAGGCAGCCACGCCAGTTCTACCGTCCCAATCGGACCGTTTCTCTGTTTCGCAATGATGATCTCCGCAACACCTTTCTTATCGCTGTCCTTGTTGTAGTAATCGTCCCTGTAAATAAACATCACTACGTCGGCGTCCTGCTCGATCGCGCCCGATTCGCGCAGATCGGAAAGCATCGGTCTGTGGTCCGGCCTCTGCTCCACCGCACGGCTGAGCTGGGAGAGAGCAATGACGGGAACATTCAATTCCCTCGCCAGAGCTTTCAGCGCTCTGGATATCTCTGAGACTTCCTGCTGTCTGGAATCCGTTCTTCCACTGCCCGACATGAGCTGCAGATAATCTATGATCACCATCTGAATATTATGCTCTAACTTAAATTTCCGGCATTTCGAGCGTAGTTCCGGTACGCTGATGCCCGGCGTATCATCGATGATCAGTTTGGATCTCCCCACGACCCCGGCCCCGTCGATCAGATCCTCCCACTCTCTGTCGGACAGGTTTCCGGTCCGTATATGCTGGGAATCCACTCTAGATTCCAGAGAAAACAACCTGTTTACAAGCTGTTCCCTCGACATTTCCAGGCTGAATACCGCCAGCGGCAAATCGCTCTTAAAGGCCACATACTGCGCAATATTCAGGACAAGCGCCGTTTTCCCCATGGAAGGTCTCGCTGCTACCAAAATGAGATCCGCCGGCTGCATCCCCGCCGTCTTGTAGTCCAGATCCAGAAAACCGGTCGCCACGCCGGTAACATTTCCCTTATTTTTGGACGCCTTCTCGATCCTTTCCATAGCGCTCAAAACAACCTGTCTGATCGGCGTATAGTCGCCGGTATCTCTCCGCTGTACAATATTAAAAATGCTCTTCTCCGCGTCCTCTAAAATCGGCCCCAGTTCCTCTTTTCCCACATAGCAGCTGCCTGCGATCTCCTCACAGGCCTTGATCAGCCGGCGCATGGTGGCCTTCTCCGAGACGATCCTCACATAGTCTGAAATATGGGTCACCGTCTGCACCATAAGCATTAAATCCCGGACAAACTCCAGGCTGCTCACTTCCGGCGGGACATCCTTCTCCCGCAGTTTATTCTGAAGAGTCACCAGATCGACAGACTTTCCCGCATCATACAGCTCTACGATCGACTGAAACACCACCCCGTACTGCCTGTTATAAAAATCTTCTTCCTGCAGCATGTCGGCCGCCACCGTGATGGCTTCCCGCGACAGTATCATACAGCCGATAACCGACTGTTCAGCCTCAATGCTATGGGGCAATACCCTTTTTAAGAGAGCTTCCTCTGCTGCCATCTATTCTTCCTCTACTTTTACCCTTAGTGTCGCTGTTATCTGCGGGTGAAGTTTGATCCCCACCTCATGCGTTCCGAAACTCTTTATCGCCTCCTGCAGCTGAATCTTCTTCTTATCGATTTCCAGCTGATTCTGTTCTTTCAGCGCCGCTGCGATCTCCTTGGAGGAGACAGAGCCGAACACTTTGCCGCCCTCTCCGGCCTTCATTCTCACCACAACGGCCTGCTCCCCGATTTTCTCCGCCAGCGCCTTCGCCTCGTCGAGCCGCTGCCTGGCCAGTTTCTCCTCGTTGCGTTTATGGAGTTTCAGGTCATTCAAATTTTTACTGTTGGCCTCCACCCCGAGCTTCTGCGGCAAAATATAATTTCTGGCATAGCCGTCGCTCACCTCGATGGTCTCACCCTTTTTCCCAAGCTTTTTTACATCCTCTTTCAATATAATCTTCATGAGATCGCCCCTTCCTGTGTCATAGCATCCAGTGTATTTTTTATAATCGAGATCGCTTCCATCAGAGAAACGTCCTCCATCTGGCAGCCGGCAATGTTCATGTGCCCGCCGCCGCCTAATCTCTCCATAATGATCTGCACGTTCACTTCGTCTATCGATCTTGCACTGACATAGACCTGATTCTGATAATCTGTCAAAACAAAGCTCGCTTTTACTCCCTTGATATTCAGCAGCTCGTTCGCGGCCTGCGCCCCCACCACGGTAGGGCTCTGGAGATCTTCACTGGTACAGATGGAAATGGCGTACGAATTTTTATAGATCTCCGCCTGACTGACCGTATCAGCCCTCGCCTTATATTCGTTGGCATCCTCCCTGAACAGCTTTCTGACACGTGTCACATCCGCACCGTTTCTGCGCAAAAACGCCGCTGCCTCAAAGGTGCGCACACCGGTCTTCGTCATAAAATTGTTGGTGTCTATCATAATGCCAGAATACATACAATCCGCCTCATCCGGTCTGATCCGGATGTTATCGCCGATATACTGCAGAATTTCCGATACCATCTCACAGGCCGACGACGCATAGGCCTCCACATAGGACAGCGTCGCATTTTCTATCGTCTCCGAGCCCCGCCTGTGATGGTCCAGCACCACGATCGATTTACAGGATTTCAAGAGTCCCGGACACTCCGTAATGCTCGGCTTGTCCACATCCACCACCACCAGCACGGAATTGCTTCCCGCCAGCTCCAGCGCGGTCGTGCTGTTTATGATCATATCTTCCTCATAATCCGGATTATCCCGGAAAAGTTGTACAAAGGGCTGGATCGACGTCGTCACATCATCGATCACAATATGAGCCCTCTTTTCCAGCGTGAGGGCAATCCGGTAGATCCCCACCGCCGAGCCGAAGCTGTCTATATCCGCCAGACGGTGTCCCATAATGATCACACGGTCTTTGCCGGTAATGATTTCCCGCAGCGCCTGCGCTTTCACACGGGCTTTCACCCTGGTATTCTTCTCTACCTGCTGGCTCTTACCCCCGTAATAAGCGACGTTCTCCGGCGTCTTCACCACCGCCTGATCACCGCCGCGCCCCAGCGCCAGATCGATCGCGTTCCGCGCGAACTCGTAATTCTGTGCGTAGGTCAGGCCATCCAGGCCCATACCGATACTCAGCGTGACAGCCATTTCGTTACCGATATTGACCGTCTTCACATCCTCCAGCACGTCAAAACGGTCGCCCTTCAGCTGCTCCACCGCTTTTTTTCGCATGATGACAAGATATTTATCTTTTTCCAGCTTTTTCGCAATGCCGTCCAGCGCGGAAATATATTTATTCACTTTCCGGTCGATCAGGGCAATCAGGAGGGAACGCCGTACTTCCTCCACGCTCTCCAGCGCTTCGTCGTAATTGTCCAGATAGATGAGTCCCACCGCAAGGCTCTGATCGTCAATTTCTCTCAGAGCGATTTTAAGGGCAGTCTCATCAAAAAGGTATATCGCAACCAGGTAGCCATCGTATCCTTCCGCCTCGATGATGTCACTGTTCATAGCCATCTCTTTCAACGAAATTTTGCGGGCTTTTACATGAAAATCACGATTCTCAAAATCTACATCCATCTCCGTGAAGACATCCCCGTTGCGCCCCGGAAGCTTGTCCCTCGTCATCCCGGGAAACAGCGTAGTGATAGACTTTTTATAGCCTTTCTCCTTATGTACCAGATTTTCAAACTCTTTGTTGGTCCATATCACTTTTCCCTGATCGTCGAGCAACGCATGAGGCAGATCCAGGTCGCGGAGAAGCCTTCTCTGTATCTGTCCATACTGTGTGGCGAAACTGATCAGCTCATTCATAATGACCGGCTTAATATGAAGATACACCGCTGTGTCAGCAATGAAATAGACAACGATAAACGCCGCCAGCAATATCCCCGCTTTCACATCGAATGTAAATACTCCGACGTCGATCAACAGCATAAGAAATCCCATATAGAGCATAAAACTAAATTGGAATTTCAGTTTACCTTTTAATTTTATTTTATTTTTCATAGTTCGTCCTTCACATCATTCCTAAAAACTCATATAGAGTTAGTATACCATTTTTGTCCAAAAGATGCCATCACATTTTATAGGCTATTTTTGTCTAAAAACACTATATTTTGTGCAAAACGTCCTTATTTTGTCAAAAAATGCGTAAAAATACATAAAAATAAACCAACTGCCCTGCAGAGCAGTCGGTTTATCCTCATTCTGTATCGCTTATTAATCCTGAATATAAGGCATGATCGCCAGATGTCTCGCTCTCTTGATCGCGGTAGTGAGCGCTCTCTGATGCCTTGCACAGTTTCCGGTAATTCTTCTGGGAAGAATTTTACCTCTCTCAGATACATACCTTTTTAATTTGGCCGCATCCTTATAATCGATCACATTATCTTTTCCACAAAAAACACAAACTTTTTTTCTTCTGCGAATTCCGCCTCTTCTCTTCATCGGAGAATCAGCTTTGTCTGTTTTATTATAAGCCATTTGAATGCCTCCTATCTGAACCTGATTTTAATTGAACGGCAGATCCTCGTCTATTCCATCCGGAATGTTCATAAATCCGTCTCCCGCTCCGGAAGGTGCCGGTCTGCCGCTTCCTGCATTGCCCCCATCAGAACCCGGATTGCTGTTTTTGCTCTCAGCAAACTCCTGATCCTCCACCACTACTTCCGTAGTGTAAACAGTCTGTCCATCTCTGTTGGTATAACTGCCGGTCTGGATTCTTCCCGACACGGCAATTTTTGTCCCTTTTCTCAGATATCTCTCCGCAAACTCTCCGCTTTTACCAAATGCCACGCAGCTGATAAAATCCGCGGTCTGCTGATTATCACCGCCATTATTGCGGTTGAACCTGCGGTCCACCGCAAGAGTATATCTTGCGATCGCCAAAGGGGATTCCCCCTGGGAATATCTCACTTCGGGATCTCTTGTCAGACGTCCCATAAGTATTACTTTATTCATACGTTCTCCTATTCTATTTCTCGTCCTGTTTCACGCACAAATACCTGATCACTCCGTCCATAATGCGCATACGGCTCTCAATCTCCGCCGGCGCGGATGTCTCAGCGTCAAACTGAATGAAGTAATAGAAGCCCTCTTTCATCTTCTGGATCTCGTAGGCAAGCCTCTTCTTACCCCAGTCATCCACATTTGTGATCTGGCCGCCGAATCTCTCGATCAGGGCTTTCGCCTTTTCCACAACTGCTGCCCTGTCTTCTTCTTCGAGTTTTGCGCTAACAACAACGGCTAATTCATACTTTGTCATGTTAGTTACCTCCTTTTGGTCTCTGGCCCCCGCCTGCAGCGAGAGCAAGGAATATATATATCACGGACATATATTCTAGCACGAACGCCTTCCAAAATCAAGCAAATTCAAAAAATATTTTCACATATTAATAACAATTCAGCCCAGGTGTCTACAACTCCGAAAATATCTCACCGATATTACCTTTTACAATGAGATCCGCCATCCCGTCTCTCGATGTCGGCGTCTTATTGATGAGCACCAGTTTATTGCCCCGGTAATAATCTATGAGCCCTGCCGCAGGGTAGACTGCCAGAGAAGTCCCGCCGATGATCAACACATCCGCCTCCTGAATATGGCGCACTGCAGATGATAATGTGTTATTGTCAAGCCCTTCCTCATAGAGAACTACATCCGGCTTGATCGTCCCGCCGCAGTCACACTTCGGGACCCCCTCCGAATTTTTGACTGCCTCCACATCGTAAAACTTTCCGCAGTTTTCACAGTAATTGCGCAGTACGCTGCCGTGCAGTTCCAGGACGTTTTTGCTCCCCGCCTTCTGGTGAAGTCCGTCTATGTTCTGTGTGACGACAGCCTTCAGCTTTCCCTGTGCTTCCCACTCGGCCAGTTTTTTGTGCGCCGCATTGGGCTCCGCATCCAGATACAGCATCTTGTCTCTGTAAAACTGAAAAAACTCCTCCGTCTTCGACCGAAAGAACGTATGGCTCAAAATGGTCTCCGGCGGATAGGCATACTTCTGATGGTATAATCCGTCCGTACTACGGAAATCGGGAATACCGCTCTCCGTAGATACTCCTGCTCCTCCAAAAAACACAATATTATCGCTCTCGTCGATCCATTTTTTTAAAGTGTCCGGTCCCGCCATAATTTTACCCCCCGACTCACATAAAGTACATTCACACTATTTTTCTTTCGAAATATTATATCACTATTCATCGGAAAAATCTATATTTCTGAGCGTTTCGGACACTATAATGCATTTCTCCCCTCATTTATCCCAAACCGGATATAGTGCTGATAATACAGCGGAAGATTTTCGCCGAATGCTTTCTGCAGGTCGGAGTATCTGGCTTTATATTCCAGTACGTTGAACATATCGGCCGCCTGTCTGCCCTCTCTCATCCCATGTACAATAAAATGATGAAACAGTGCCGGCACATTATTTCCATATGCCGCTTCTAAGTCTTTGTATCTGTCGAGGTAGTATTTTGCGTCAAATACAGGCGAATAATCCAGCCCGCCATATACCGTTTCGGCAGTCACTGCGGAGGTCCGATCCCCATACCAGATGTTCATATCCACATTGCCCCGAATTCCCGGTATCCGTCCAGCGTTGCTGTACTGCCACCCTTCCAGCCTGTGTTTGATTACCGGTTTTTTGTCCGCGGGCGGCTCCGATGATGCTGTCATTCTCTTTCCGGACGGATAACGAGCGATCCAGAAGTTGCATATGACAGATGGCGCGTACGGTCTGATATAGCTGTTGTAAAAGGAAAGCCCTGTATATACGCCAAACTCCAGTCCTGCATTCTCAATGATCTTCTGATATGCCCTGATCATGTCGATCAGTTCCTTTCCTATCCCTTTCTGAACGGGATCCTCCACATCCAGCCACACTTTTGCCTTTCTGCCTGCCAGAATGGATAGCACACTCTTTGCATCGTATACCGCTTTTGATTCTGTGGCCGCGTAGGAATAGTTATACACGCCCTCGACAGGAATTCCCGCCGACTGACAGCCGGCCCAGTTACTCTCAAACTGTTTGTCCGGATTTAAATCCTTTCGGATTATCTTCAGTATCGCCCCTTCCATTCCAGATTCTTTTACTTTCTTCCAGTCAATGTGTCCGTTGTAATCCGATACATCGATCATTTTTCCCAATTTATTGCGCCTCCTGACTATCCATGCCGCAGCATTCGCCGATCTCTCGCTTTAATATATGCATCTGAAGCATTCGGAGTCACAATTTTTCGGATACCCTGACGAAGGAGCCAGGTATGCCTTCTATTTATCAGTTCTATTCGGATCAATCTTTCATCGCTTCTTTTCATCAACTGCCTCAACGGCCAAAAATCCTCTGTGCCCTGCGCATATTTTCCGATGCATCAATACCAAAGGGACACCTTCTTGTGCAGGAACCGCAATGGATACAGTCCTCCCCTGCCGCCGGCAAAGCCGCATACCGCTCCCTCAATTCATCCGTCATTTCCTTTTCTGCCATGTCAGCCAGTTTCGTCACCTCAGCAATGTCAATTTTCTTTGGACACGGCTGACAATGGTTACAGTACATACACCTGTTTGCGAACTGCCCCACCAGACTATCCTGAATTTCGCTAAAATCCTTCTCCTCCTCACTTGCTGTCAAATATGCTAACGACTGGTTTAATTCATCTATATTTGCAAAACCCGGAACAGGACATGCCACCTGCGGGAACGAAAGGACATAGCTGATACACTGAACCGGCGTAAGGCTCAAAAGGCCTTTCAATCTCCCCTCTTCATGGTTTTCGAGAATATTGCCCGCCGCAAACGGTTTCATTGCCACGATCGGCACGCCCTGCTTCCCGCAAAACTCATAAAGTTCCCGCTTTGACGGATACGCTGCCTTTTCCTCCTCTGTCATGTTTGTAACTTCTCTGCCCTTCATCCTTGCATCCGCCGTATCCTGTGGAAGCAGATTAAACAGTGGATTGACCGGAAACATCAGCACATCAATCTTTTCGCTCCTGACTGCCTCCAGTGCAATTTTCGTATTATGGCTGCTGAGACCGATAAAGCCGGCACGCCCTGTCTCCTTCAATTCTTTTGCATAGGTATACATCCAGCCATTTAATATTTCGTTCAAATCCGCCTCATCGTCACAGTTATGCAGGAATAAAACATCTATGTAGTCCGTATCCAGCTTTTCATAAAATTGCTGCAGGAAATCTTTGCACAGCGCCTCGTCCCTCGTTTTTACATACTGCCCTTCTTTATCGGCACATCCCAGATGCCCCGCCAGATATACCTTATCCCGGATTCCCTTTAACGCCCTTCCGTAATACTCCCTCGTTGCCGGAGTTCCCACAAACAAATCAAAATAATTGATACCCGCATCCACAGCCGCACGCACCAGCTCAAAAATCTGTTTTTCATCTGCTGTCCACACGTACTCACAGCCCATGCCGATAGCACTTACTTTTAATCCCGTTTTTCCAAAATCCCTGTAAATCACTTTCCGTTCCTCCTGCTTTTCCCTCCTCTGCCAATCATTCTCAGACCTGCACAGGCATAATTTCCAATCAATATAAACAGTCCCATAACCGCA
>CANRWP010000014.1 GCA_947643595.1 uncultured bacterium
TCGGACAGGCGGCGGAATTTGACTATGCGGGCACTCAGGCCTGCCGTTCCCTGAAGGAAGAGGGGATGGAAGTGGTGTTGGTGAACTCCAATCCCGCCACGATCATGACAGATAAGGATATTGCGGACAAGGTGTACATTGAACCGCTGACGGTGAAAGTGCTGGAACAGATTATCGAGAAGGAGAAACCCGACTCGGTGCTGCCCACACTGGGCGGCCAGGCAGGCTTAAACCTGGGTATGGAACTGGAGGAATCCGGTTTTCTGGCGGCGCATCATGTGCGGCTGATCGGGACAACGGCGCAGACCATCAAAAAGGCGGAGGATCGCCTGGAATTCAAGGAGACCATGGAGAAGATCGGGGAGCCCTGCGCGCCCTCTCTGGTGGTGGAAAACATTCAGGACGGCGTGGATTTCGCGGCGAAGATCGGCTATCCGGTGGTGCTGCGTCCCGCCTACACGCTGGGCGGCTCCGGCGGCGGTATCGCCCATAATCAGGCACAGCTCGAGGAGATACTGGAGAACGGCCTCAGACTTTCCAGGGTGGGGCAGGTGCTGGTGGAGCGCTGTATCGCCGGGTGGAAAGAGATAGAATACGAGGCGATGCGGGACTGCGCCGGGAACTGCATCACCATCTGCAGCATGGAAAATGTCGATCCGGTGGGCGTTCATACCGGGGATTCCATCGTGGTGGCTCCGGCTCAGACGCTGGGGGATAAAGAGTTTCAGATGCTGCGCAGCGCAGCACTCAATATTATCACCGCGTTGGAGATCACGGGCGGCTGCAACGTGCAGTTTGCTCTGCACCCCGAGAGTTTCGAGTACTGTGTGATCGAGGTGAACCCGAGGGTGAGCCGTTCCTCAGCGCTCGCCTCCAAGGCCACCGGGTATCCGATCGCCAAAGTGGCGTCGAAGCTTGCGCTCGGCTATACGCTTGACGAGATCAAGAACGCGATCACCGGCAAGACTTACGCCAGCTTTGAGCCGGCGGTGGATTACTGTGTCGTGAAGATCCCGAGACTGCCCTTTGACAAGTTTCTGACCGCGAAGCGGACGCTGACCACGCAGATGAAGGCAACCGGCGAGGTGATGAGCATCTGTGACAGCTTCGAGGGGGCGTTTATGAAGGCACTGCGTTCCCTGGAGCAGCATGTGGACTGTCTGCGGAGTTATGATTTTTCGGCGCTTTCGAAGGAGGATCTGATTGAGCGGATGAAGAAGGTGGACGATCAGAGAGTGTTCCTGATCGCGGAAGCTGTCCGCAGGGGGATCGACTACGATACGATCTTTGCCGTCACCATGGTGGACAGATGGTTCATCGACAAGATCGCCATCCTGGCAGAGATGGAGGAGACGCTGGAGAGAGAGGGTACCGGTTTGACCGTCGAGACGCTGCGGGAGGCGAAGCGGATGGAGTTCCCGGACAATGTGATCGCAAGGCTCACCGGATTGACTGAGGCGCAGATCAGAGAGCGCCGCTATGAGAACGGCATCGTCGCCGCCTACAAGATGGTGGACACCTGCGCGGCGGAGTTCGAGGCGCAGACGCCCTACTACTATTCCGTCTACGGAGGCGAGAACGAGGCTGTGGAGACGAAAGACAGAAAGAAAGTGCTGGTGCTGGGCTCCGGGCCGATCCGCATCGGGCAGGGCATCGAGTTTGACTATTGTTCCGTCCATGCCACCTGGGCGTTTGCCAAAGCCGGTTTTGAGACGATCATTATCAACAACAATCCGGAGACGGTGTCCACGGACTTTGACATAGCGGACAAGCTGTATTTCGAGCCGCTGACGCCGGAGGATGTGGAGAACATCGTGCGTCTGGAGAAGCCCGACGGCGCGGTGGTACAGTTCGGCGGTCAGACCGCCATCAAACTGACAGAGGATCTGATGAAGATGGGAGTACCGATCCTGGGCACGCAGGCGGAGGATGTGGACGCCGCGGAGGACAGGGAGCTGTTTGACCGGATCTTACAGGAGACGGAGATTCCCAGAGCGGCGGGCGGCACGGTGTTCACCGCCGAGGAGGCGAAGAAGGTAGCGAACAGGCTGGGCTACCCGGTTCTGGTGCGGCCCTCTTATGTGCTGGGCGGCCAAGGCATGCAGATCGCCATCTCAGACGCGGAGATCGAGGAGTTTATGGCGGTCATCAACCGCTACTCTCAGGAGCATCCGATTTTGGTCGATAAGTATTTACAGGGGAAGGAACTGGAGGTGGACGCTGTCTGCGACGGCACGGATATCCTGATCCCGGGGATCATGGAACATATCGAGCGGACCGGTGTGCATTCCGGCGATTCCATCTCGGTCTACCCGGCTTTCACGGTCAGCGAGAAGGTGAAGGAGACGATCGCGGAGTATTCCAGGCGGCTGGCGAAAGCGCTGCATGTCATTGGTCTGATCAACATCCAGTTTATCGCGGTGGGGGACGAGGTCTATGTGATCGAGGTGAATCCCAGATCCTCCCGCACGGTGCCCTATATCAGCAAGGTGACAGGTATTCCGATCGTGGATCTGGCGACGGAGGTGATCCTCGGAAAGAAGATCAAAGATCTGGGCTACGGGCCGGGGCTGCAGCGGGCGGCGGACTATGTGGCGATCAAGATGCCGGTGTTCTCCTTCGAGAAGATCAGGGGAGCCGAGATCTCCCTGGGGCCGGAGATGAAGTCCACCGGGGAATGCCTCGGTATCGCGGACAGCTTCGACGAGGCCCTCTACAAGGCGTTTTTGGGAGCGGGCGTGGATCTGCCGAAGTACAAGCAGATGATCATCACCGTGAAAGACGCGGACAAGGGCGAGGCCATCGAGATCGGGCGCCGCTTTGAGAAGCTGGGATATATCATCTACGCTACGAGAAGCACCGCCGCGGCTTTAAATGAGGCCGGCGTGAAGGCGAGGAAGGTCAACAAGATCTCTCAGGAATCTCCGACGGTGATGGACCTGATTTTAGGGCATAAGATCGATCTGGTAATCGATACGCCGACACAGGGGCGGGATAAGTCGAGAGACGGCTTCCTGATCCGCCGGACCGCCATCGAGACCGGCGTGAACTGTATTACGGCCATGGACACGGCGCGGGCGCTTGTGACCAGTCTGGAGAATAAGGAGAGGCAGGGGAGCAGGCTGACGTTGGTAGATATCGCGACGATCGCGAAACGCGGGAAGTGAAACAGGACGGGAATCCGAAGAGCGGCAGTGTATGATAGAAAACAGATATGATAAATACAGATGAGTATCAAAAATATATCGAGAGTATCGTGAGAAGGATTGTCGGTATGTTCCACGGCGCAAAACTTTCCGAGGAGGACCTCCGCCAGAGAGGCTGGCTCGAGCTGATCGAGGCGGCGGGCAGGTATGAGGCGGAGAAAGGTGCAAAATTCACTACTTATGCCTACAGGGCCGTGGCGGAGGGAATCAGAAGAGAGGCGATTTTTCAGATGGACCGGAGCGGTGTGACAGGAAAGAATGGCGCCGTTTTGGCGGACAGCGTTTCCATCGACGGTGAGGATAGCGTTATCCGGAAGATTTCTGTGGAAGCGTTTTTTCTTTCAGACGCGGAGCGTGAGGAGAGGGAAAGCGCGGAACAGCTGCGCGAGGACTTGCGGCTTCTCACGGAGAACGAAAAGAAGGTGCTGTATATGGCATATGGCATCGGGTGTGAGAGATGCGCCAACGCGGGGAAGATCGCAAGGGAGCTCGGTATGAGGGAACTGGAAGTGAAGCGCGCGCTTCAGAGCGGGAAGAGAAAGCTGGAGGAGCTGGCGGATGGCAGGAAGTAAGGCAGTCCAGGTGCTGGAAGTCTTAAAAAAGATATCCGATGAATCCCACGCCGTGACCCAGGCGGAGCTTCTCGAGGCGATGAGGGAGACGGGGGACGCCGCGACGGATATTCCGGCGGTGCTGTCCCACACCGTCGATGAGATTCTGCGCCAGATCAACCCCGTGGAGTACACGAAAGAAAATGAGGCACAGTACAGGATCAAGTACAGAGGGTATCGGGAAAATCTTCTGGATGTAAAGGAAGAAATAAAAGAATTGAAGAAGGAAGCCCGCAGAAAAGGCGCCGACAGGAGGAAGATCGAAGAAAGACGGTCAGTGCTTCCCGCCAAGGCGCCCTCCATCACAGATCTGCGGTATATCCATGATTTCACGGACGAGGAGATGGATCAGATGATCCGGATCATCTCGTTTTCCGACTGCATTTCAGCGGAAGAAAAGACAAATCTGATAGGAAAGATCACAGACACGGCAAGCATTCATTATGAAACTCCGTTTTATGACAGGAAAAAAAGAAAACTGAAATTTAACCTCAGAGGCATATTTGCGAGAACGTACCGCACACCGGAGAGAGAGGCGAAAGAAAAGGGGGCGGATTCGGGCAGGCAGGTGTCCTTTATCCAGAAAGCGATCAACGATGGAGTCCGCATCGGTTTCCGGTTTAACGACTATGACGCGGACAAAAATCTTGTCCCGCGGAAATTGGAATATGAACTGAACCCGTATCACATCGTTGTGTACCATGATATGTACTATCTGATCGGGAACAGGCCGGGGATGGAGAATCTGAGCCATTACCGGATCGACCTGATGTCGGAGATCAGAGTGCTCACAGACGATATGGGAGAGCACGTGAAGCGCACGCCCATGGCAAAGCTTGAGGGTGTAAGAGAGATGGGCGGGACATGGAATCCCGTGAAATATATGAGCGAACATCTCTATATGGGTTACGATAAGCCAAAGCATATCAGAATAAAGATTCCGAAAGATCAGTATACCGTACTGCACGACTGGTTCGGCGATCACTACAGAAAACTCCGTGTACCCTGCGAAGAGGGATTTGATTATGTGGACATCGTGACATCGCCCGCCATGATCGTCCACTGGGCGATGCAGTACGCGGGGATTGTGGAGATCATGGATGAGGAAATACGGGAGAAGATCAGAGGAGAGATTGGCAGGCTGCAGGAAAAATATGGGGAGTGACCGGCAGGAACGAGGAAATCTACTGATCTTAAACATGTTAAAGATAGAATCTTCCATAATATCAGTGTAACAGAAAAAGAGACACAGAGATATCATGGAGGATTTTTTATGGGAAAAAACAGTAAGATAACAACAAACTGTTATAAGACTTGTCAGGAGGATGGATTTCTACAATTTGGACATGGAGTTCGGCGAGTTTGGGGATATTTTTCTGACATCGAAGGACGGTGTGCCGATCAGATGGGCGTAAGTATGACAGGCAGTGATGGGAAAGGATGGGGGGCAGAGATATGGCGGTTTATGTGATCTCAGATATTCATGGCGAATATGACAAGTTTATGGAACTGCTCGACCGGATCGGGTTAAAAGAGACGGACACGTTATATATCCTGGGCGATGTTCTGGACAGGGGGCCGGATCCGATCAGGGTGATCTGTAAGCTGATGGAGATGCCGAACGTGATTCCGATCGTGGGCAATCATGAAGTTATGGCGATAACCTGTCTGGATTTCCTCTGTAAGGAAATTACAGAGGAGACGATCGCTGGGATCGAGGCGGGGATGGCGGAAGAGTTGTCCTGCTGGATGATGAACGGGAGCATGACAACGATCGAAGGGTTTTGCAAACTGGATCGCGGGATGCAGAAAAAGGTCATAGATTATATCAGAGAGTTTTTGATCTGTGAGGAGCTGACCGTGAACGGGAAGGAGTATCTTTTAGTCCATGCCGGGCTGGGGAACTTTTCGCCGGAGAAGGAACTGGATGAGTACACACTGGATGAGTTGGTGTGGGAGAGACAGGACTATGAAGTACAGTATTTTGAAGATAAGTATATCGTGACGGGACATACACCCACGCAGTATATTTTAGGAAATCCCAGACCGGGTTTCATCTTTAAAAAGAATCATCATATCGCCATCGACTGCGGCTCGTATCACCCGGGCGGCAGGCTTGCGGCGATCTGCCTGGACACGGGGGAGGAATTTTACACAGAAGGACATTGAGAAAGGAAGGAGACGATATATGCCGAAATATTATGAACCGCCATGCTTTGAAACAAATTACAGTGATTTTCTGAGGGACAGGTTATCGGGGAAAGAAAGAAGATGCTGTTCCTATATTGACCCGGATGCCGTAGAGGATGTCACGGAAACGAGTTTTTATAATGATCTGACAAATTTTTTGAACAGTCGGGAGAAAGAACTGGAAAGAGAACTGAAAAACAGTTATTTTTTCCTGCCGCCTTTGCATGCGCCCGAAACGTATAAATGGCTGGAGAAGTATACAGATGAGGGGCATGGGGATATGGAAAAACTGATGGATGAGAAAAAAATGACTGTCATGCAGGAAAAAGAGCAGTTATTTTGTCTGACATCTGATCAGTTTGGGTTCAGTGCCTCAGACAGAATATATGAGAAAAAGCAGGGGAAATATCCCCTTGCGAATCTGGTTTATTCCTGTCAGGGAAAAAGCGGGGCAAAACAGGAAGAAATGATCAAAAAAATCACAAAATATGTAAAAAATACTCGAACAGTCGGCGGCTCTTTTTTATGGCCGGTGCATCCGCTAAAAAGGAAAGACAGGATATTCCCATATAATTGCACTTATAATTTGCGGCGCGGAGTGGGAAATTATCTGGAGGACAGAGTGGATCTGACATTGTTGGAAGTAAAACATGCGCTGGATTGTACGGTCGGGAACAGGGGCAATTATGAGGAGTATGGAAAGTCAGATATACTGTATGATCTGTATGAAGACGACAGTACGCATATGAAAGAATGGCTTGGACATTTTGGTTCCTTCAGGGTGTTTGTAGAATATTTTATGCTGGAACCTTTTTGTGAGAGGATTACGGTCAATGGCGGCGGAGACTATGAGTACATGCCGGTCAATATTATAGACGGTAAGGCGATCGATGAAAGCAAAATGGAAGACATCCTGAAAATGAAAGTGCGAAATCTGGAAGGAAAAGCAATTCTGAATATGTTAGAACGGTTGGAGGGTATGATTTTGGCAAGAACCGCAAATATGGAAAGAGTGAAGGATGATGGAAATGCATTATGTAATCGGCGATATCCACAATGAAAACAGAAAACTGCAGAATATGTTAAAAAAGATTTCCTTTGGAGAAAACGACCACCTCTATCTGCTGGGTGATCTCTTTGACAGGGGTGGGGAGAATGCAAATCCGGTTGGCGTTTACCATACGGTTCTGGGGCTTGAAGAGCGCTGTACGGTCGTGCGGGGCAACCATGATCAGTGGCTGGCGGATTATATCAGATATTTTATGGGGCTTCCGGAGCGGAAGCAGGGAAGCTGCTGGCCTTATGTGTATGAATCTTTTGCAATGTTGCAGCGAAGGCTCACGCCTGTGGATCTGCTGCAGCTTGCGGATTTTGTAAGCGGGTTTCCTCTTCAGGAGAAACTGGAACTGGAGGGAAGGAGCTATCTGTTTGCCCACGCCATGACGTTTCCGCCCGGGAAGTGGAAAAAGAAGGATCATTATCTGATGGGCGGACAGGACTATGAGCGGTTTGCGAGGGATGGTTTCCCGGGGTATATCTCATTTTGCGGCCACAGCAATACAAGTGATTTTGCCGTGTTTCCGGGGCGATACCTCGATGAAGAAAACTCGTCCGTTTGGCGCAACGAAAAGGGCAATGTTTATATGATGGACTGCGGCTGCGGGTTTGCGGACGGAAGGCTGGCGTGCATGTGCCTGGAGAGCGGGGAGAGGTTTTATGAGTGAAATGAGAATTTGGTTGACAAATGACAACCTCGCAGCAGGAGCCGGATCCCTTTCTGTCAGAATCCGGCCCCGCTATTTTATTCATGCAAATTCACTTATCCCACAACTTCTTTGATCATTTCATAGAGCGCCTTCACATCCTCCACTTTCGTCGCGCCGCTCTCCTTGTCGATAATCGAAGAGTACACATGGGGGATCACCTTTTTGACGCCGGCGTTCACCGCGATGCTCAGGATCTCTTTGAAATTGTCCAGGTCGATTCCGCCCGTGGGCTCCAGATGGAAATCGTTTTCGGCGCAGGCTTTCGCCACTGCCTCAAACTCCTCTCTGTATTTCAGGCCGCCCATCGGGAAGTATTTCAACGAATCCGCTCCCTGTTCTTTCGCCATGGCGATGGCCGTTTCCACAGGCACCACAGCAGGTTCCAGCTCTTTCGCGAGTGGTCCCGTGGATACCTTCACGTAGCCCGGCTTTCCGCAGGGCGCCACCATGGAATTCATAAAAGGCCCCTCTCCGGTCAGCGTTCTCGTGTAGCCGCCTGCCGTAAAAGTCTGGTTGATGTGTTTCGGTCTGATTGCCGCGGAAATTTCAGCTACCGCTTTCCACTGTCCGGGATTTCCTGCGCCAAGCCCTACGGAAATGCTGTTGTCCACCTCTCCCTGATATTTTTTCATATCCTCGATGGCGCTTTCCACATTCGGATAGTCCGCGGACAAAAGTCCCAGAGCGACATGTCCTTCCGTAACCTCATAGAGTTCTTTTGCATTTTCGATGGAATTGGTCAGGCAGTTTAAACAGACCCTGTCCTTATAAAATTTTAATCCTTCCATATTATGCATGCTCCTTTCCGATCTCGCTGATCCGCTTATAAATATATTCCAGTTCATCCAGGCTGTTGAGCGGTCTGGGATCGATGGCAAGAGAGCCAATATTTGCCTGATAATCTCTGGTGTAGACCGCATATTCTCCTTCCTGAAGTCTGGATAACATCTCCTTTGCGGAGTACCCGTAAGTCTCCTTATGGAATGTGATTTTTGCCCGGTAGATCTCCCTTCCCGCTTCATCCTGTATTAACGCGGCAAGCTCCGTGGTCTTACATGCCACAAAACCGCTGGTAGGACCTTCGATAGCCTTCGCGCCGCTGTAGCAGACCATATCGGCGCCCATCGCCATATAACGGCTTAGGTCTTCCTCCGCCGCCGCGTCGATGATGCAGGGCACGTGTAGCCGGTTCGCCAGCTTCACCACATCCTGCACATCCACCATGTCTTTCTGCACACAGTGGTGGGTTTTCACAAAGAAGACCGCCAGCGTATTCTCATTGACCGCATGCTCGATATCTTCCAGCCTGGAACCGTTCGCATAGCCGACTTCCACGACTTTGCCGCCGCCCAACTGGATCATCTCCGCGACAGGCGCGCCGAAGTCCACGTTGTGCCCCTTTAAGAGAACCACTTCCCGCCTGGAAATTTGCGGGAGCTCATCGAAAAGGTGGTGCACCATGGAGAGATTGTCTTTGCAGAGCAGGGACGCCACGGAGAGGGCGATTCCCGCCGATGCGCTAGACGTCACGCAGGCGTCCTCGCAGCCGATCATCCCGCCGATCTTCTTCCCGGCAAACTCGTAGAGACTGTCGATCAGTATATAGTTGCTGGCAGCATCCACCAACGTCTCGCCAACTCCCTTTGAGATCGTGGACACGCCGAGTTTTGTCATACGCCCGGAGGCGTTGATTACTTTTTGAAGTCCGTTTTTTCCATATATATTTTCCATATTTCACACCCCGTTAAAAGATGCCGAGCAGCGATGTAATAATAGAAACGATCACTACCGTCAGAAGGATCTTCGTGTAATGAGGTCCCTTCTTTTTCAGGTAAGCGTAGATGATAAATACGGCTGCCAGAGGGAGCAGACCCGGAACGATCAGATCCAGCACTTCCTGCAGCACGATCGTGCTTCCGCCGGAGAAACTGAACTGTAACGGCGTGCTCAGCGTGATGTAGCTTGCGGACAGAGCGCCCATCATCGTAAGTCCTATGACGTTGGCCGTAAAGATAATGTTCTTCATCCGTCCGCCGTGCAGCAGCGAGACAATGGACTTTTTACCTAACGTATATCCGTTGTGGATCAGATAATAGGAGATGATGATCGTGCTTAACGGATACAGGATCAGAGGCATAATGCCGCCCAGTGCGGAACCGTTTGACGCAAAGGGAAGGAAAATGGAGAAGATGATCGGCATAACCGCCGCCCAGATAATAGCGTCTCCCATTCCTGCCACAGGTCCCATCAGACCGGTCTTGATTCCTGTGATCGCATCGTCCGTGATACTCTCACCGATTGCCTTTTGTTCTTCCATGGAGATCACGATACCCTGGATGATAGCGCCCAGAATACCCTCCGTGTTGAAAAACACCAGATGGCGCTTCAGAGCCGCACTCAGTTCCTCATCGGTAGAGTATAATTTTTTCAGGATCGGCGTCATGGAGGCGCAGAATACAAGGCTTTGCAGTCTCTCGTAAGAGTTGCTGTAATGTTGTAAAACCTCGTCCACGGCTTCCGGCTCTCCGCTGGTCGCCCGGACAATCGTTTCATAGGGCAAAAGGTTCGGATTCCCCATGTGAAAGCACCTCCATTTTCCTTTGCAGGAGCTTTAACGTCCTGCGGATTTGATACCCGGTCGTACTCCGGCAGCGTCCGTACATTTCCCCGATTTCCTGTTGTGTATAATCTCCGAAAAAGTAAAGGAAAATGATTTCCCGATTTCTCTCCGGCAGAGATAACAGGGCGGCGGCAAGCTCCCCATTGGTGAGGATAACTGTCTGACCGCATATCGTTATAGGGTGTTCTTCATAGGGTGCTTCAAAATATTCGTCTGTTGTGCCTAAAGGGTAAAACTTTTCTTCTGTGAGGTATTCAAGGGATATTTCTTTTTGCCGCCGTCTGCTCCTGTCACGCCATGCGTTGAGTGCTGCGTAGCGTATAACGGTCTTGCAAAAGCCATTGAAAGTATACATGATATGTTCCCTGTATGCTTCTGTGCAAGGCATGGATGATTCCCCCTTTCTCCCACATGGGGCGGTGCATGGTTTACTGTTACTTTTTTATAATTCAGAGGGGCAATAACACTCAAGCTGTCGCCCCCGCTAAACTCAAAAATTTATAATTTAATTTTATAAATATCTGCTACTTCATTTTCAAAAGAAAAGCTCCGTTCATACACGCCGCCATTTTTTTGTATAACTTTTATTGACGCTGAATTTTCTTTTTCAACAGATATATGAAGCTCTTTCATTTCTGCTTCTTTAGCCACTTGGAGAAGTTGACATAGCATTTCTGTTGCATATCCCTTTTTTCTTTCAGATGGACGTACACTATACCCACAATTCCCTAAATCTTTCAAAAATTCATTCAGCGTATGTCTTAAATCAATAATTCCGATTATCTTATCATCACTTTTTCTTAAAGCAAAAAAAGTATCCGTAACTACCCAATTTTCATTTACCGTTTTGGGATTCGTGTTTAGCGTTACAGAGGATAGCCATTCCTCGTAGCTTTCTGTCTTGTCAAAAAGCTCACTTCCGTAGATAATTTCTTCTCCATGTTGAAAATGTTCCTTTCGATAATCAAGTGCTTTTTCTTTTAGTGCTAAAGTTGGTCTTACCAAAACAATATCATTTTTCATGCTGAACCTCCTCCGGCAATAATAGCCGCTTTATTTCATTTATTATTTGATTGGGAATATCTTTATCCATTTTCATCAACTTGCTGTACATTCGTACTCCTTGATATGCAAAAATAATTACATTGAAAATTGATTCCGGGTTCACGGAATTAAATTCTTTCGTATCCATTCCGTAGTTGATAAGCTCTATCCATGTTGATTTTGAAATTTTGTACTGTTTTTTCACTGAATTATCTTCTTTAGAAACCGCTGGATTACTATAAAATTCGTAAATAGCAAGGCTTAGAGAATTTTCGTAATCAATCATTTCTGTTGCATATCTTGAAAGAAGTTCCTCTAATATCGTGGTAGCTGGAACGTGCTGCTCAATTTTAGTAAATACTTCACTTTTTTGCTTATTGGAAAAAGCATTAACTATCTCCAAAAATATCTGCTCGGTACTTTCATAATGGCGGTATAGTCCTCCACGGCTAAGCCCCGTCAACTCGCAAATATCTTTCATAGTTACATCTTTAAATCCCTTTTCCGCAAACAGTTGATATGCCTTTTCTCGAATGTCCTGTTTTGTCTTTTCTCCTTTCAAGCTCATATTATCACCTCTTTTCTTTTTTGCAACACCTGTGTCGCTTTGTCAAGAATAAATATATAGCAAATTGTAAAAATAAGTATGAATGAGAGGGATTCCGTAGTCGTCGGCACTGTGCGTAATGTGCATAACTTGCTGTCTTATGGAGTTGTGGGAAAGCTGCACTTTAGCTTTTCCATGTTCTGTGAACGGACTTTTCCATGACGGAATAGCAAGTTATACACATTTCCACGGTGCTTGTCTTTTGGTCTTTGGCTTCTTTGGTTCGGAATAGTGTGGTGCTGGCGGTCTATCTCTTGTTTTCGGTTGCTTGCTTCTTTACCGTATATGAGCATTCCTTCAGGGGAGATTTTAAACATAATAAATCTTTCCGGTGGGATATACCGGCAGACTCCAAGCTGTATCCGGTAGTGGATCCCGTGCGGGGCGTGGTAGTAAGCACCTGTTTTTTGGAGTACGGAGCGAATGCGCCGATAGATGGGTTGTTTGGAGAAAGAGTCGTGGAAGCATTTAAGATTAAAGATGGTGCACTATGCCATTTGCTCACATTTTTCCCAGCGTTAGAGGGGAAGACAGGTTGGGAAAAAGACTGAAATCATTGAAATATTGCTAATACAAAATAATGCACTTTTGCTGTTTCAAAATTTTTCCATGTAAGTATTAACATGCAAGATGATAAAATATATAGTAAGGAGAATATTTGTTGGCTTATTTATGAGAAAAAGGGCCCGAAATATAAGGGGGATTATTTGGAAACGCATTTTGCAGGCAGCCTGAGTGCACTGTAAAAAAATGCAGAATACTTTTGGGTGAACAGCGGAAGGGATGGCGTCTGTATCGCAGGCGAAGGGTGATATTTTGAAGTCTGTGAGTCGAGAACTTACTTATCTGAAATCTCTTGCAAAAATATGGTTATGTTTTTTGATACATTGGAGGAAGACATCCAATACATGTTGAAGTTAATGGAACTGGTAAAAATTCTGAAACAGTTTGAATAGCAGATGAGAGTATAAATCGGAGGGGCAAGTCGTGAGATTTTATTATTTTTTCTGAATCGAAATAAATACGGTGATTACTTTGGAAAGGATCAATCAGCAGGAAAGGGAATCGCGGCCTTTTCTGCTAATATGATCGAAGATTTGAATCATGTATTTCCCAATATACTGGAAGAAAGATTTTTCCTTGACAACAGTCTGTAATCGGACTATAATATAAAAGTCTGATTACAGACTGTTTGCGTGTGCGGTGATCTGCAGCAGTCGAAGCAGAAAACGGAAAAAGAAAGAGAATCAGTCCATGGAACCCAAAACACTGGAGGCAAGATTAAAGCAGTACAACGATATCATGAAGGAAAACGATGAACTTTACCGGGAGGCGGCGAAAAGGTCCGGCTTTTCCGAGTGTGAGTTC
The DNA here is from genome assembly GCA_947643595.1 of uncultured bacterium. Classification (GTDB taxonomy): domain Bacteria; phylum Bacillota; class Clostridia; order Lachnospirales; family Lachnospiraceae; genus 1XD8-76. Next base: position 13,413 of record CANRWP010000014.1, read on the forward strand.
TGGATCCTTTATTATCTGCGCACGGAGTACGGGGAGCCGATGCAGAGCGGGATCTGCAACAGTTTCTACCTGCCGAAGCAGTCGATCCACTCCGCACTGAAAAAGCTGGAGGCGGACGGGTATATCATGCAGGGGGCGGGTGAAAATAAGAGAAGTAAACGGATCGCGCTGACAGAGCAGGGGAAAATGCTATGCGGGCGTACCGTGGACCAGGTCATCGAGGCGGAACAGAGAGCGCTCGGAAGCTTATCGGAGGAAGAACAGGAGGCGTTTATGAATATATTTGACAGATATACAGAGCAGTTAAAACAGAATATGCGGGAAATTCCCGAAAAAGGAGGGAGTATCAGATGAGAATACAGCTATCGGAACATTTTACCTATAAGAAATTGTTGTGCTTTTCTCTTCCGACCATCGCGATGATGATATTCACTTCCATTTACGGTATCGTAGATGGTTTTTTTGTATCCAATTATGTTGGAAAAACGGCGTTTGCGGCGGTCAATCTGATCATGCCGGCATTGATGATAGAGGGATGCTTCGGCTTTATGATCGGCACAGGCGGCGGCGCGCTGGTGGCGAAGACGCTGGGGGAAGGGAAAAAGGAGAAAGCGGACAGGTATTTTACGATGTTAGTCTGTTTTACCGTGATTCTGGGAGCGCTGATATCGCTTGTCAGCATTCTGTTTATGCGCCCTATCGTCCTGTTTTTGGGGGCGGAGGGCGCGATGGTGCGGGAGTGCATGACCTACGGTATCATCATGAGCGCTTTCAACGCGGCGTTTATGCTGCAGTTTTTCTTTCAGAGCTTTTTTGTGGTGGCGGAAAAGTCGAATCTGGGCTTCGGGATCACGATGGCGGCGGGGGTGACTAATATCGTGCTGGACGCGCTGTTTATCGCGGTGCTCCGCTGGGGCGTAGCCGGCGCCGCCGTCGCCTCCGTGCTCGGCCAGTGTGTGGGCGGTGTGCTGCCGCTTCTCTATTTTGCCAGCAGGCGTGAGGACGCCGACACAGAGAGCCGCAGCGAGGTCAGAGCAGGTCAGATGGAGAAACAGAGGAAGCATCTTGTGAAAAACACAAGTCTGCTCCAGCTGACAAAGACAAAGATGGAGGCGGGGGTTTTACTCAGAACCTGCGGCAACGGCTCCTCGGAGCTGATGAGCAATATCTCGGCTTCCGTCGTGGGGATGCTCTACAATTTCCAGCTGATGAAATATGCTGGAGAGAACGGCATTGCGGCGTACGGCGTGGTGATGTACACCCAGATGATCTTTTTTGCCATCTACATCGGCTACGCGGTGGGGACGTCGCCCATTGTCAGTTACCACTACGGGGCGGGAAACCACGGGGAGATGAGGAGTCTTCTGCAAAAGAGCCTGCTTCTGATGGCGGGGACAGGTATCGCCATGATGCTGTCCGCCCAGGTGAGCGCGTCGGTGTTGTCGAGTATCTTTGTAGGATATGACAGGGAACTTCTGGAGATCACGGAGCACGCCTTTGTGATATTTGCCTGCTCCTATCTGCTCTCCGGGGTAAATATTTATGCGTCGTCGTTCTTTACGGCGTTAAACAACGGCGGGATATCGGCGGCGATCTCTTTTATGAGGACGCTTGTTTTCCAGACGGGCGCGGTATTAATCCTGCCTCTGCTGCTGGGGATCGACGGCATCTGGTGGGCGGTCACTCTGTCGGAGGTGATGGCGTGCCTGATCTCCACGGTATTTCTGGTGGTAAAGAGGAAGAAGTATCATTACGCCCGCGAATGATGAGGAAAACAGTAACGCCGGCAGGCAGTCCGGCGGAGGCTGTTCTTCTTGTCGGCGGGACAGGGATATGTTATAGTCAAGGGGTAAAAATTGTCAATGCGGAGAACGGACGGCGACGACTGCAGAGCAGAGAAAGGAAGGGACAGAGGAATGTCAGGAGAAAATATAAAGGCGGCATTTTTTGACATAGACGGAACGCTGGCGGCGGTGAAAAGCCATGCCATTCCGGACAGCACGAGGGAGGCGATCCGGAAGCTGCGGGAAAAGGGGATCTGCTGTATTTTATCCACGGGGCGGCATCCGCTGGAAGTGGAGGAGGAGAATATTCTGCCGGGGCTTGTCTTCGACGGGGGCGTCTGGGTGACCGGCCAGTATTGCGAACTGCATGGGGAGTGCATTCTCCAAAACTGCTTTACGGCAGGGCAGCTTGTGATTCTGAGAGAATTTCTGGAGCGGCGGGGCAGAAGCTGTATTTTTTTGGAGAAGGACGCCATGTACTGCAATCTGGTGGATGATAGAATCAGAAAAGAGCAGGAGAGCATCGGTACGGCGGTACCGCCGGTGCGGGATATTGCGGACCTGGAAGAGCGCAGGGTTCTACAGACAATGCCGTTCATCGACGAGGCGGAAGAGAAAGAGCTTCTTGCGCTTTTGCCGGACTGCGCGCTGACCAGATGGGGAGAGGGCGTCGTGGATTTTCTGCCGGCCGGTGGCGGGAAGGAGCAGGGCATCCTTGCATTCTGCAAAAAACTGGGGATCACGCCGGCACAGGTGATCGCTTTCGGGGATGCGGAGAATGATATCGCCATGCTGCAGCTCGCCGGGATCGGCGTGGCGATGGGAAACGGAGAGCCTGCGGCGAAGGCGGCGGCGGACTATGTGACGGACCGGATCGAGGAGGACGGGATCTGGAAGGCGTTAGTGAAGTTTGCTGTTATTTAACCGTAATACAAACCATGATGGTAAATGTAGTACGTGGTGCAGAATCATATTGGAAGGAGATACAACATGGCAGACAATAACAATCAGGAAAACAAGAGCCTTCCTCTGTTTGAGATACCTTTCCGTGAGCGTGTCAGAGAGGGATGGAAAAATTTTATGAAGGACGAGGCGGAGCTGCGGCGTCTGATCGATGAGCGGGCGGGCGGCGAGGAGATCGGTGAACAGCTGGAGATCCTGCTGTGTCCTGTTTTTACGGAAGTGTACGCGGAGGTCGGGTTCCACGAGGGGAAATATGACCTGATCTTAAATCTGGAGGGCGACTGGTCCAGGCTGTTTCCGCTGACCTTTTTTAAGAGGCAGGCGCCGCGGGAAGTGCTGGAGCACTGGAATATCCTTGTGGGCAGACAGGCGCGGGATGAAAAGAGCGGGGATTTTCAGCTGAGGATCGAGGAGGATCTGGTGAGCGCGGAAGACTTTCAGGTCTGGACCGTATGGGCAGGGAAGGAGGCGGAGGTTTCTGTCTACTGCGAGAAGCTTCTTCCGCTTCTGCCGGAGCGGGAGAGCAATGCCTACTGGATCGTATATACGATGCTGGACTATGCGATGGGAGAGCTGACGGAGATGAAGTACATCTCCGAGCTTAAGCTTCTGCAGGCTCCGAAGGAGGAGAAAGCGCTTTCGCTCTCCGAACTGCTTCCGAATTTTATGGGGCAGCTTTCCCTGACAAGGGAGGAGCTGTTCGACGCGGAGCGTTACTGTCAGATGTACGCGGGATATCAGATGAAGCCCGACGAGGAGGCGGAGGACGGCCTGCGGAGAGATGTGTATGTGGGCTCCTGCGGTTTTCTTCCGCTTTTAAATGAGTTCTGGCGCGGGGAGAGCCGTATGATGGATACTTTCCACAGGGACGGCATCGCGGCGGGGTACTTCTGCTATCCGCTGTACGGTTTTCAGGGGGAGGACAGAAGCGCACAGATACTGGACTTCCGGGATGAGATGGCGGACAAAATAGAAGAGATGGCGGGAGCGGACAGCTTCGCGTTTATCGGCGGCGCCTCCGGTATCTACTACGGCTATCTGGATTTTATTGCCTGGGATCTGAAGGCAGTTCTGGACGCGGCGGTTTCCGTTTTCGGGGAATCCGGGATAGATTGGGCGATGTTCCACAGCTTCCGGCAGGATGCGGACGGGATCACGCTGTTTGAGAAGAAATAATCCTGTCTTGTGACGGAGGCAGTGGCGATAAACTCCACAGTTTTGTGGAGTTTATCTTTATTCTCCGCTCCTGATCCGGTCGATCAGGCCTTCCCGATGCACCTTCCTGTTCAGGAAAGCGGTGATGAAAAGCTGTCCGACGATCAGCAGGACGGCGAGACCGATGGTCTCCCGGATCGGGTAGTGGTAGCTCGACAGTCCTATGAAATGCTCTTTTTTCGCATAGAGATAGATCAGGTAACCGAAAAGGTTGCCGAGCGTCACGGAGATGAGGAATGTACCAGCGGTAAAGATAAGCCCTTCCAGGGAAAGCATTTTTTTCAACTGTCTGTCGGACAGTCCGATGGCCTGGAGGATGCCCAGTTCCCGTTTTCTTGTGACGATGCTGGTGAGCATCGTGTTGATGAGGTTCGTAAAGCTGATGACTGCCACCATGATCAGAAGCGCGTACAGAGGGTATTTGATCAGATTGATGGACGAACTTCCGATTTGCAGCTCCTCATCCAGAGAATAGAGGATAAAGTGTTCATTCTCCGCGGCGATTTCCTGCAGAACTGTCTTTGCACCGTCATAATTCGGTTCATCGACGGAGATATACAGATCGCAGGTGGGATCAAACTGCAGTTCTAACGAATCCCACAGCTCCTGCGGCAGGGTGAGGAAGCCGCGCCTGCTGTCCTTGATCACGGCGGAGACGGAGACGGTGAGAGGAATCTCCCTGTTGCCGTCGTATATTGTCAGCGCGATCGGTTCCCCGACAGATAGCCCCATTTCTTCCCAGTCCAGATAGGAAGTGCAGATCACACTGTTTTCCGCGAGCATTTTGTCATAGTCGATCTCCCCTTCGGTGATATTTTTCTGCATATCCTTTACCTCTTCGCGGGTGAATGGCGCTAAGGAATGCCTCGTATGATTCTCAAAAATCGGTGCGGAGAAATCTGCGCTGAACAGGACGAAACCACTCTTTTCGATATCTGTCACACCGTCGATGTCCCGGATCCTCTGCAGCATGCCTTCGCCTAACAGGTTTTGCTGCTGGAGCACATCAAAATTATTCTCCGGATATTCTCTGTCATTCCAGCTGCCGTCGAGATACAGACGGAAGTCTCCCTCCGGGATACTGTATCTCGCGTAATCCAGGGTACTCATGCTGTTCAGCGTGGCGGCGAAGCTCATAAACAGGACACAGCTGAGTCCCATAGTCACTATAGTGACCACAGTGCGTTTTCTGTTTCTCATGAGGTTTGCCAGACTGAGCTGAAACAGATTGAGATTCGTCCGGCCTTTTCTGGAGCTGGTCCGTGCGGAGGCTTCCTGGTAGCGGATCGCTTCCACCGGAGAAATTTTTCCTGCCATGCGCAGAGGCTTCGACAGAGAAATCCGGACCGTGACAAGGACTGAGACCGCCACGCCGACGAGGGCTGCCGCCGAGAACATATGGTAATGCTCTATGGCGTAAGCGAAAGGCGAATCCTTCGCGATAGAGTTCATGACCGGCGGAAGCAGTATGGCCGGAATGCCAAAGCCCAGGAACAGTCCGGGGGGGATGGCGATGGCGCAGAGTCTCATGCTCTCGGAAATAAACAGTCTTTTTACCTGTCTGACGGATGCGCCCAACGCTTTTAGTTTTCCGATCTCCTGTACATCGGTGATCACACTGATGTAGTAGATGCTGTAGATCACGAGAGCGGAGAAGAACAGGATGAGCAGCCCGATAGCCGCTACGGCGGCCGTCATCTCCGCGCTGGCTGTGAGCATGGTCATCAGATATTGATGATTGTAGACAATATTGTCCGTATCGCCGCCGATATCCAGACAGACTTCCCGTATCGCGTTCTCCATCTGTTCTTCCGTGAAACTGCTCTCGCCGAAAAGCCTGACGGCAGCGGAGTAATATCTTTTTTCCGGAGCGAGATATTCTTCCGCCAGAGCGTCGGAGACGGCTGCACCGTAGGCAATGCGGTGATCGCTTATATCCAGATCGGAGACATCTCTCTGGGAGACGAGACCGCAGATCGTAAATTCACGGGTCTGAATCAGACCTTCGCCGCCGACGCGGAAAGGGATGGTGATCTTGTTGCCGATCACCGGCTCCGTATCCATACGCTCAAAGAAAGCCGGAGGCCCGCAGATCTCATCGGGAGTGAGGGGGAAATGTCCTTCGGTCAGATTGCCTATCCCGTGGGAGATGCCCTCCTTCAGGGTGGATGAGGTGTTCAGAAAACCGTTCATATTATCGTATATGACTGTGGCAAATTGCATATTCACCTCCAGAGCCTCCACATCGAGGTGGTTGTTCAGCATTTCCACCTGTTTTGTGTTCAGAAGTCTGATGACGGCATGCTGATTGCCGGCGGCGATGGCCTGCTGTCTGCTTATATCGAAGAGGCCGATGGCGGAAGTGACAACGCTCATCAGCAGAACGGTAGTCAGGCAGATCGCGATGCCTGTCAGGACGGAACGGCCTTTGTTGTAGGTGATCCTGCTCTTTGCGAGAGCGGAGATAGTTTTGTTTTTCATATTGCGCTCCTCCTTATATCAGTCTGCCGTCTTCCAGCATGATCGTCCGGTCGGCCATCTGCGCGATGTCTTCATTGTGGGTGATCACGACCAGGGTCTGGCCGTATTTCTTTGCGGAAAGCTTTAACAGAGAGATGACTTCATCACCGTTTTTGGTATCCAGATTGCCGGTGGGTTCATCCGCCAGAATAATGGAGGGTTTCGCGGCGATGGCGCGGGCGATGGCAGTCCGTTGCTGCTGTCCGCCGGAAAGCGTGTTGGGGAGAGCGTTTGTCCGCTCCTCCAGATCCAGCGTCCGCAGAATATCGCGGACAAATTCCTCATCCGCCCTCTTCCCGTCCAGTCCGATGGGCAGCACGATGTTTTCCCACACGTTCAGGGAGGGGATCAGATTGAAAGCCTGGAAGATAAAGCCGATCTTTCGTCTGCGGAGAGCGGTGAGCTCTTCCCCGGTGAGGGCGGCGATGTTCTTTCCGTCCACCCATATCTCTCCGGAGGTGGGATTGTCCAAGGCGCCGAGAAGATGGAGCAGAGTGGATTTGCCGCTGCCGGATTTTCCCACGATGGCGACGTACTCGCCCTGAGCGATCTGCAGATCGATATGATCTACGGCTTTCACAAGGTTTTCGCCGCTGCCGTAATATTTGCATAGATTTTTGGTCTCAAGAATTGGTGTCATAAATGGAAGCCTCCTGTCTTTTTACATTGTAATCTGTATAAATTCAGTATAAAATCGAAATCTTACAGGAAACTTACAAAAAGAAAAGATTCAGGAATTTTTTTCGGCCTCAAGGGGGAGCTGCACCACAAAGACAGAGCCCTGTTTTTGTGTCGTCCTGACGGACACCGTTCCGCCCTGCTGTTCCAGAATTTTTCTGGAGAGATAGAGTCCTACGCCGGAACCTTCGGAGTTCTGAACGGTTTCGTTCTGTCCTCTGTAAAATCGTTTGAAGATGTTGTTGTATTCTGCTTTTGGGATGCCGATGCCCTGGTCTTCGATCTCCACGCGGACGAAACTGTAGAGTTTCTGCGCCCGGATCTGAACGGATGCACCCGGGGGAGAGTATTTTACGGCGTTGTCAAGAATATTGAACAGAGCTTCCTGAGTCCATTTTTTGTCCAGGGACAGGACGAGATCCGGAAAGTCTTCCGCTTCGATCGCAATCTGCTTTGCTGCAGCTTTCTCGTAGGCGGCGTTTACCGTCTCGACCAGAATATTCTGCAGGGAGGAGGGCTCCGGCCGCAGAAGGATCATGGCGCTTTCCAGCCGGGAGATATGGATCAGGGAGGCGATCAGGTTTTCCAGCTTTTCCAGCTGAAATCTGCACCGTTTCTCAAATTCTTTCTTCTCCTGCGCGCTGTCCGCCTCCAGATAGATGGAAAAGCAGGTTTTCAGGGCGGCCAGAGGCGTTTTCAGCTGATGGGAGATGTCTGTGACAAGGGCTTTGGTATGGTCCTTTTCCTCCGCCAGAATTTCCGATTTTAACCGCATTTTCTGTGCCAGCTTCCGGAAGGTGTCAGAGAGGTCTCCCGGCCCGGGAAAGGCGGAATCCTGCGAATTTTCCAGAAAACCGTAGTCGTCGGAGAGACAGCGCTCCAGGAGAGCGGCCAGCAGCTCATCCTGCGCTTCCCGGGTTTTTTGCACGGAATAAAAATAGTGCAGACCGGAAGAAATGGAGAAAATAAAATATATAAAAAATATACTTATGACAGCGGGGAGAAAACGACGATAAAAGGGGATTTTGGCGAGGAAATCCTCCTCGTAGCCGTAGCGGGCGAGCAGCTCGGTCCCCGCAGCGGTATGCGCCGTGCGGGGGGACTTAAGGGCCCCCATGAAGGCGGCTTCCGCTTCGGGGGAGGCCTGGAGAACGGCTCCCGCCAGATTTTGGACGGTGTGCATTTCATTCAGGGAGACGGTCTTCAGAAAAGCCAGACTAAAGAGAAGGAACAGGATAGCGGAGGATGTCTGTATGCAGGTGAAAAAGATAAAGTGTTTTTTCATGATTTTTCGCAGGTCCTTTCCCAGATATAGCCCAGTCCCCTCACATTTTTGAGAAGGGCGGGCCTGGATGGATCCTCCTCTATTTTTTCCCGCAGACGACGGATATTGACCGCCAGCGTATTTTCATCCACAAAGTTTCCGTCGATGTCCCAGATGGCTTCGAGAAGCGTATTTTTGGACAGGATGCGCATGGGATTTTGCATAAAAAAGGACAAAAGCTTTTGCTCATTGGAGGTCAGCGTCAGGAACTGTCCGTTTTTTTTGGCCCGGTTTTCTTCGGGGAACAGTTCAATGGAACCGGAGCGGATGGAGAAAGCCCGGGGTATTTCAAAGCGCCGCCGCATCATGGCGTTCACTTTGGAGAGCAGCACTTCCAGGGAAAAAGGTTTTGTGATATAGTCGTCCGCGCCGGCGTCGTAGCCTTTTATCATATCCGCCTCGGTGTCGAGGGCGGTCAGAAACAGGAGGAGAAGATCGCTCTCCCGGCGTATTTCCGTGCAAAAATCAAGCCCGCTCCCGTCGGGCAGGCCGATATCGCATATGATGAGGGAGATATGGTGTTCTTGGCAGAGGGACTTCGCTGTTTTGATATTTGAGGCCGCATGTACGGTGTAACCTTCTCTGGAAAGTTTTAAGCTGACAGCGCGGCGGAGACTTTCGTCATCCTCCAGGAGCAGGATGTCTGTGTGATTTAGACGGTTGTTCAGTTCCATAATTAGTTTTCACTTTCGATCCGCTGAAAAATAAGCTCATATCCGTCATTGCCGTAGTGCAGGGAGCGGTTGACCCTGCTGATCGTGGCGGTGGAAGCCCCGGTTTTCTCCGCGATTTCCAGATAGGTCTTTTTATTTCGGAGCATGGCGGCCACGTCAAAGCGCTGGGAGAGTGACAAAAGTTCATTTACAGTACAGAGATCCTCAAAAAAATTATAGCATTCTTCCTTGGACTGGAGATGCAGGATCGCTTCAAAAAGGTGATCTACCGCATCGATTTTTAATTTGTTGTTCATATTGTCCCACACTTTCGTACAATAAAATTTTAAAGTCCTAAACTGATTTCATTCTAACATACGGCGGAGGAATTCGTAAAGAATAATTTTCTGAAAATTTTAAGTAAAATATCTTGTCATCTAGTAATGGAAACTATATACTATAAGAGAGCAGTGCGGGGAGCAGTATTACAGGAGGGAGACACGGATGACCATAGATATGCATGATTTGCTGAACAGTATAGTGAATAGCCTGGACAGGACAGAACACATCAGGCCGGAGGAGCTGCCAGATATAGAGTTGTATATGGATCAGGTGACGACATTTATGGAGCAGCGGCTAAAAACGACGAGCCGCAATCCGGAAGATGATAAGATCATGACAAAGACGATGATCAACAATTATGTGAAGAATCATCTGATGCCGCCGCCAGACAAAAAGAAATATTCAAAGGAGCATATGCTGCTCCTGATTTTTATATACTATTTTAAGGGGTTTATGACGATCGGAGATATTCAGAAGCTGATGGAGCCTCTGACCGGACGATATTTCGGGGAGGACAAGGAGTTCAGGCTGGAGAGCATTTACAGAGAAGTTTTCAGCATGGAGAAAGAGGAGATCGAAAATCTGAAGAAGGATGTGATCAAGAAATTTCGGAGGGCGGAGAGGACTTTTGAGGATGCGCCGGAGGAGGGACAGGAATTTTTAAAAATGTTCTCCTTTATCTGTCAGCTCTGTTTTGATGTGTATCTGAAAAAAATGATGATAGAAAAAATGATCGACAATATCTCGGAGCTGGAGGACAGGAAGAGAAAATAAAAAGTTTACCGCGTATGTTACGATTTACATGTTGCCCGGAATATATAATGGAAAAATGTTGATAAAACAGTTTTATTTGTATGAGGGATAAAGGTAGAGAATAGTATCGGTAAATGAGGACAATATTAGTGGATAGGGAACCACTAATGCGGCGGAAGCTGGAAGAAGTTATGAGGGGCATCAGCGAAGTCAATGTGGTAGGGAGTTTTAAAAACTCTGAGAAAGCATTGGAGTACGCGGAAGAAAATAGGGTAGAATTTGCACTTTTGGATACGGAAATGTCTCAGATGAGCGGGTTGGCGTTGGGGAGGAAATTAAAGGAAGTCTGTCCGGGAATTGTACTTGTCTATATGACAGGGGATATTCTGCAGTTGGAAGATATTATAAGAATGAAAGCAGATTACTGCATCTTGAAGCCTTGCGGAAGATGCGATATCGAGGATGCCGTGAAGCGGGCGATACTGTTATCGAAACGTCAGGAAAAGCAGTTGAAGGTTAGAATGTTTGGGAGATTTGATGTATTTTATAACGGGGAAGTTCTTTATTTCAAAAACGCGAAATCGAAAGAATTGCTCGCTTTGTGTATGGACAGATGCGGCGGCAATGTATCTATGGAAGAGTCGATAGATAAGTTGTGGCCGGAGAGGGCTTATGATGAAAAAGTGAAAAGACTTTACAGAAAAGCGGTTATGAATCTGCAGAGGACGTTGCAGGATACTGGGGCAACGGAATTTTTTCAGACAGGGCGGGGATGCTGTCATATCAGCACAGAGAAAGTGGAGTGCGATTATTACACATATTTGGAGAGGCCTGAGAAAAACGGTAAGATGTTTCAGGGAAAGTATTTGTTTGACTATAGTTGGGGTGAAGAGACACTGGCAAATCTGATGAATATGGACTGATTATTTGCATAGGCTATGGGAATGGCGGTGCGAATAAAGAGAAGAAAAAACTGGTTTCTGTCCGGAATCTATGTGTTGGTGGTTACGATAAATGTGCTGTCATGGAACAGCAAAACTTTTTGTGATCGGATACGTCAAAGTATCTTTCGGATAACGCAATATATACAGGGGCACATCAGCAGCCTCTTTCCTTTTTCCATAGGTGAGTTTTTACTGGTGCCGGCAGTATTGCTGGCGTCGGCAACGCTTGCCTTATTTGTCGTTTTATTTGTGGGACGGCTGAGGGGAAGAGCGGGAAAGAATGACAGGACCGGGAAATTTGTCGGCAGATATTATCATTTGTTGCTGTGGGGAGTGGCCGTCGTTTCTGTTATTATGTCAATCAACTGCTTTGTGCTGTACCATTGCAGCAGTTTTCCGGAGATGTATATACCAAAGAGCGGGCGGGAGTACGGAGTGGAGGAGTTGGCGCTTGTCCGGGATCATGTGGTAAGGCAGTGCAATGCGCTGGCGCAGGAGATGGAGAGGGATGGGGACGGCCATATCGTTTACGCGGGGGATATGGAGAGCCGGGCGGTGAAGGAAATGGAGAAGCTGGGGGAAGCATACCCTTTGCTGGACGGCTATTATCCCGAACCGAAAAAACTGACTTTCTCCGGTTTTTTCAGTCAGCAATATATGATGGGATACTATTTTCCGTTTTCGATGGAGGCGAATTACAATGGGGCAATGTATATCGTCAATGTGCCTGCCACGATCTGTCATGAGCTGTCCCATGCGAAGGGATTTATGTGCGAGGATGACGCCAATTTTATCGGGTATCTGGCCTGCATTTCCTCGGATGACGCCTTTTTCCGCTACAGCGGTTATCTGAGCGTGCTCGACTATCTGGACAGGGATCTGTATGAAAGCCTGGGAGATTCCGGGGAGATATACCTGACCTGTGAGGTGTGTTCTCCCCTGGTAGAGCGGGACAATGTTTTTCTGACGCGGGAGGCCTGGGAGGAAGTGGAGAAGGGGGCGATTCTGGATACGGAGACGCTAAAGCAGGCCTCCCGGAGTTTTCTGGACACAAATTTGCAGGTGAACGGCGTGGAGGAAGGGATCGCGAGTTATGGGGATGTGGTAGGGATGCTGCTGATATACTATGATGGGGAGCTGTATTAGGATGGGCAATATAATAGATTATGTAAACTGTTTTCAATATACATTTTCAGAACGCGGCTTTAATGACGTGGATTCCCTTGTCTTATGTCAACTTAGTTACCTGAAGATGAAGCATTTGCTTCCCGGCCTGAAGGATGAAAAGGAATTTATTCCTTTCAGGGAGGTCCTGAAGAAGGAAAATGCCGGGCAGATCTTTGCGGATGAGAGATATCGGGAGGATAACAGGAAGCTGACGGAAGCTGTTTTGGGCAGCCGGCGTTTTGCGGATCTGCGGTTAAATTATTATGTGGATATACTGGATAAGGAGATGGAAGTACAGTTTTCCGCCGTCACGTATCTGTTGGGCGAAGAGACGGAAAAGAGGAATCTTTACTACATCGCCTACCGGGGGACCGATGAAAATCTGGTGGGCTGGAAGGAGGATTTCACGCTGGCTTTTTCGGAGCCGGTGGTGGGACAGCTGTACGCGGCGAGATATATGCGCAAGGCGGCGGGGCATCTGCCGGAGAATTTTTATCTGGGCGGTCACTCCAAGGGGGGAAATCTGGCGGTTTTTGCGGCAATGAGCAGTTCCATGGCATTGCAGGAGCGGATCCGGCGCGTGTACAGTCATGACGGTCCGGGATTCAAGCCGCAGGTGCTGGAGCGGTATGAGTATGAGCGGATCGCGGATAAAGTGAGAAAGATCCTGCCGGAATCTTCCATGGTGGGGATGCTTTTGGAGCGCGGAAATTCCTACAACGTGGTGGGGAGCAGCTCTCACGGTCTTTTGCAGCACAATCCGTACACCTGGACGGTAGATGTGGAGAACGCATCGTTCGAGTCCAGGGAGGAGTTGAAAAACGGTGCCAGATTTATGGACGGAGCCCTGACGGACTGGGTGCTCAGGCTGGATGACGAGCAGGTAGGGCGCTTTTCTGATGTGCTCTTCCAGGTGCTGGCGGCGTCGGAGGCGGACAATCTGATCGATTTTAAGGCGGATTGGAAAAAGAGCCTGGCCGGTGTGCTGCAGGAACTGCGCGAGGTGGACGACGAGACAAAGAGAGAGGTGGAGGAGATCCTGAAGGAGCTTTTTGAGATCACCGGTAAGACCGGGAAAAAGGAGATCCAAAGTAAGATTTCGGAGGGGATTCGGAAAGTGCAGGAAAAATTTTCGAAAAAAGGTATTGACATTTGTTGTAGAAGTATGTAAAATAACATTTGTTCGGTTCGCAGAAGTGGCGGAATTGGCAGACGCGCAGGCTTCAGGTGCCTGTTGTAGCAATACAGTGAGGGTTCAAGTCCCTTCTTCTGCATAAAAAGAATCCTGTTTCCAGGATTCTTTTTTTGTGCGGAAAACGGTCTGTCAAAGTTCTGCGGCCACGCCGTTTAAGTTTATCTGTTCATTTTCTTCGATCGGAATGATCAGACATTTCTGTCCGTCGATGATCTCGGATTTGATGTAGGGTGCCTTTTCAGGGTTTACCCGGAGCATCACGTCAAAGGAGTCGGGATAAGTTTTTTCCTCCAGTTCTTTTTGCAGGGATTGTACCTGCAGTCTGAGCTGCGCCTCCTCCTTTTTCCGGGCATTTTTTTCCAGCGCTTTTTCGTCGATCAGATTTTGCAGTGCGGGCGGTTCAGCTTCAAATTCCCTGGCGACGCCCTCTTTTATATGCCTTGCGGGCTCCCCCTGGATGCCCTGCTCAGCGAGCACCTTCTCGATCAGTTCGTCCGTCAGAGTCACGGGCGCTGTCTCCTCATAGATTTCCTCCTCGTTGGGACAAATGAACTCCTGAAAACTCTCCTGCACCTGCAGCAGGACATCCTCCGTGTCGTCCTGGATCGGGGCGAGCGCTTTTTTTACAATGGAGGAGAAGATCTGCTGCTGTTCGGCGGCGGTGTGCCTTGCGCCGCAGCCCAGAACGTTTTCCACAAATTCCGGACGGGAGTCTTTGGCGTCCTTTACATAGTAGATGAGGGAGTGGATATCACTGCTCCTGTCGGAGAAGGCGGGGAAGATGAAGCCGGTGTCGGGCGCACCCACCACCCAGTCCCGTATCCGGGCGCCGATGCGGTTTTCCTCCTCCCGATAGCCCAGCCCCGGTTTGGAGAGAGTGACGGGGCAGACAGCGCAGAGCAGATAGTCGTAGACCTCCTCCGATTCATCCAGCTTCAGTCCGTCGTTTGTCCTGGTGATAATGTCGTAGGCGTCCTTGAATAGCAGGATCAGATAATTTCCCACATAGTCGTAGTGTTCGATCACAAGGTCGTAGAAACGGTCCAGCAGCTCCTCGTTTTTCAGGCCGCTCTCTTTGATTCCCATGAGAAACTGCTGCCTGCCGCCGGGTTCCTCCTCTGCCGCCGGGAACTCCAGCTGCAGCAGATTGTTGCCGACAGCACCGGAGAGGCATTTTCTGGAGAGATCGAGGTATTTGTAAAATTCTTCGTCGTCCAGATTCAGAAAAGTTTCGGAGAGGGTCAATATCTTGTTCTTATTGCCGTCCACATAGCATCCGCACAGTTTTGTGATCGTGCAGTCCGTTTTGTTCAATCTTTTTTTCAGTTCCAGAATATCTTTTTTTGTCATAATAAATCATCCTTTCCTGTCATATTTTATCACATTTTTTGGAAAAAAAGTAATAGATTCTTTCGGAAAAAAGTTGTATGATAAAAAATGACAGAAAATGATTTCCAAATAGAGAAAGGAAGAATGAAACATGAAAAGATGGAAGACAAGGTTATGCAGTACGGTTTTGGCATCTGTTATGGCAGCGGGTCTTTTTATGGGCGTGTCGGTGAGCGCGGAAGCGACGGCGGAGGTTCCTGCGGTGAGGAGCGTTTACACCAATGAGCCGGTGACGGCTGCCCAGGCCTCTCTGCGTCCGATCGCGGTTATGATGCCGACGGATAAGGTTGCGCAGCCTTCTTACGGGATAGGCAATGCGGATATCCTGTATGAGATCATGGAGGAGGGAAATATTTCCCGTCAGATGGCGATCATCCCCAACTGGCAGGGCCTGCCTCAGATCGGTAATCTCAGAAGCTGCAGACTCTACTACATTTTCGCGGCAAAAGAATGGGATCCCATTTTGATTCATTTCGGCGGCGTGTGTTACATGCAGGGGGCGATCGACGCGCCGGATGTGAACAATCTTTCCGGTACATACGAGTACGGAGTGGGCGGCGCGGCGCCGGGGTCCGGATATTTCTTCCGCACATCTAACCGCAAAGCGCCCCACAACGCTTACATCAGTGCGGACGGTATTCTGAAAGCCTGCCAGCAGCTGGGCTATCAGACGACGGTGCGCCAGGGCGTCTACAACAGCAAACATTTTACGTTTGCGGAGGGCGTGAACACTCTGGATCAGTACGGTGCGCAGGCGGCGGCAGCCAATGTGATCGATCTCTCCAAAGTATTTGAGTACACGAAGAGCTCGCTGCACTATGATCCGGTTTCCGGGCTGTACCTGAAAAATCTTCACGGCAAAGCGCAGACTGATGCGCTGACAGGAAAGCAGCTGGCGTTCGCGAATGTCATCGTTCAGAATACCACATGGGCGCCCATTGACGCAAAGGGGTATCTGGCATTCCAGATGATCGACAGCCTGCAGGACGGCTATTACTTTACGAAGGGAAAAGCGATCCACATCAGATGGGCTAAGACGAGCGATTACTCACCGACAAAATATTACGATGACAACGGAAATGAGATCCAGCTCAACACCGGCAAGACCTATATCGCCGTTGCACAGGCGGGAAAACCGGTGGTGTTCTACTAAAAAGTACAGACAGCGATCCGCAGGGGTCACCATATGGCATCCGTGGAAATGCAGAGCATTTCCACGGATGTGTGGTTTTCGCCGCATAAAAAAACATTGCCATGCGTCATCGCGTGTAAACACGCATTCCGCATGGCAATGTCTTTTTTGCATGGTTCAATGCTATTCCATCTTATTGACAGCAAGATTCAGTCTTGAGATCTTTCTGGATGCGTTATTTTTGTGATAAACGCCCTTTGTGGCAGCTTTATCGATCGTGGATGTGGCAGCAAGCAACGCAGCCTTTGCAGCTTCCTTATCCTTCGTCTCGATAGCAGCATAAACTTTCTTGATGGCGGTCTTGGTAGCGGACTTGATGGATTTATTTCTTGCAGCTTTTGTCCGGTTTACCAGAATACGCTTTTTCGCAGACTTAATGTTAGCCAAGATGATACCTCCAATGATTTCTACTGTTCGTTCATATTGTTATGATGTTACTTTAGCGAGACACGGACAACTAACGTAAACATACGCATTATATTGTAAAGTCAGAAAGGATTTCTGTCAATACATAATTTCGCTTTATTTGCCAAAAATATTACTATTCGGCGGCTTATCCGAATAAAAATGTAGGAGGAAAGATAAGGTAGGGTTGCTTATGGGAGTTCAGGTAAGAACAGACCTTGCGTTAGAGGCGAAGGAGACGGTACAGAAGCCGGATGAGGAGATCCGGGGCGTCCGTGTGGAAGAGGAGAAAGATGCGGAGAAGGAGATCTATATTACCCGGGTCATCATCGAGACAAAAAACGGCGCGAAGATCATGGGGAAGCCGATGGGAACCTATATTACGCTGGAGGCTCCCAGGATGGCGACGCCGGATGAGGACTATCACCGGGAAGTGTCGGAGAAGGTGGCGGATCAGATACGCGAACTTCTGCCGGATGAAAAGGAGGAACTCTCCATACTTGTGGTGGGGCTGGGGAACAGAGAAGTGACGGCGGATGCGCTGGGGCCGAACGCCGCGGACCAGCTTCATATCACAAGGCATGTGGTAAGGGAGTTCGGAAAGGCGGCGTA
Organism: uncultured bacterium; assembly: GCA_947643595.1. Classification (GTDB taxonomy): domain Bacteria; phylum Bacillota; class Clostridia; order Lachnospirales; family Lachnospiraceae; genus 1XD8-76. The sequence goes on from CANRWP010000014.1 coordinate 30,549, forward strand.
CAATAAAAACAAGATGCACACGGTCAGCGCCATTGTTCCGGGGGTTATGGCGAAAACGGGCATGGAGACGTGTGAGATTATCCGGGGGGTGGTGGAGGAGACGAAGCCAGACGCGATCATCGCCATCGATGCGCTGGCCGCCCGCAGCACAAAGCGGCTCAACCGTACGATCCAGATCACGGACACCGGAGTGCAGCCGGGCTCGGGAGTGGGAAACCACAGACATGCGCTGACGCGGGAGACGCTTGGGATCCCGGTGATCGGGATCGGTATACCGACGGTGGTGGATGCGGGGACGATCGTCGGGGACGCGGTGGAGCAGATAGAGCGCGAGGTGCTGTTCTGCTCGGATATGCATGCTCTGAAGATGGCTGAGCTCCAAAATATGTATGTGACGACAAAAGATATCGATGATGTGGTGAACAGATTAAGTTATACGGTATCGGAGGCAATCAATATTGCGTTGGAAATATAGTGAGAGCAGGCAAAAGGCCGTCTTTCTGGTTTCCCTGTCCATGGCGGCCTTTTTATTGCTGGTGTGTCCGGCGGGGGAACTTGTGGAAAAGGTGTACGGGCAGCTGTTTCCGACGGCTGCCTTTTGTATGGACACCCTCGCTTACGGGGAGCGCAGCGTGTCGGTGGTGGGGAAGATGATGGATATGTTGTCCAGGGAACTGCCTCTGTACAGTTACAGCATTTCCTATTTCGGGGACGGCATGATGAATCAGTATTACAGGGAATATGTGGAGATCCTGATGCAGGAGGCCGAGGAGGGGACGGAGGAGGAGATGCCGCCGGAACAGGGGGATCAGACCGGAGAAGGCGCCGGTGAGAGTCCGGAAAATACCGGGGAACCGGAGGACGTGCCGGAGGGCACGGAGGAAGAGCAGGGCAGTTTTATCATAGAGGAGGCGGAAGAGGAAGGCGGGCAGAGGCTGAATGAGGAGGGATCTCCTTTTATGATCACCGATGGGAGTACGGATACCATGGATAAAGATGCCTACAGAGAACTGATACATACGGAGAAAGCGCAGAGCATTTCTCTGGAGGATTACCGGGAGTTTGAGGCGCTTGTAGGAAAATTTTATACGGTGGACGCAAGCACTTATACGACGGCGGAAGAACTGAGCGTGAAAAAGCTTTCCTCTGTCGATATGAAAATGGCAAAATCCTCATCGGGGCCTCAGATTCTGATCTATCACACGCACTCCCATGAGGGGTATGCGGATTCCGCGGCGGACGACACCGCCACAACGATCATCGGAGTGGGGGAGCATCTGGCGGAGATCCTGCGGCAGGAGTACGGCTATCAGGTGCTCCATCACACCGGCGTGTATGACGAGGACAGGGATTATGCGTACTCCAATGCGCTGCCGGCGCTGGAACAGGTTCTGAAGGAAAATCCGACGATCGAAGTGGTCATCGATCTGCACCGGGATTCGGTGGCGGCGGACACAAGGCTTGTGACGGAGATAGGAGGGCAGCAGACGGCGCGGTTCATGTTCTTTAACGGGCTGTCGAGAGTCCGTGAGCTGGGGGAGATCGGGTATCTCCCCAACGAGAATCTGCAGGGCAATCTCGCCTTTTCGTTTCAGATGCAGAAGACATGCGAGGAGTATTATCCGGGGCTGGCGCGGAAGATCTATCTGAAGGGGTATCGGTACAATATGCACTTAAAGCCGCGGACGCTGCTCGTGGAGCTGGGGGCACAGAACAATACGGTGCAGGAGGCGATGAATGCCTGCGGGCCGCTTGCGCGGGTGTTGGATATGGTGCTGAGCGGGGAATAAGCGATTTCGATAACAGGCAAGGGAAAAAGTGTTTGCCGATTCCGCAAAAGATTGATATACTAATGCGTGAACACTTTTCGCTTAGGAAATGCAGGAGGTATATCATGTCTCAGACAGATCAGAGCAGGATCAGGAATTTTTGTATTATCGCGCACATCGATCACGGCAAATCCACGCTGGCGGACCGGATCATCGAGAAAACCGGGCTTCTGACGGACAGGGAGATGCAGGATCAGGTGCTTGACAATATGGAACTGGAGCGGGAGCGGGGCATCACGATCAAGGCCCAGACCGTGCGGTTAGTATACAGGGCGAAAGACGGAAACGAGTATATTTTTAATTTGATCGACACACCGGGACACGTAGATTTCAACTATGAGGTGAGCAGAGCGCTGGCGGCCTGTGACGGAGCGATCCTTGTGGTGGACGCGGCCCAGGGGATCGAGGCGCAGACGCTGGCGAATGTGTATCTGGCGTTGGATCACGATCTGGATGTGTTTCCGGTGATTAACAAGATCGATCTGCCCAGTGCGGACCCGGAGCATGTGGTGGAGGAGATCGAGGATGTGATCGGATTGGAGGCTCAGGACGCGCCTCTCATATCCGCCAAGAACGGGGTCGGCATCGAGGAGGTGCTGGAGCAGGTGGTGGCGAAAGTACCGGCGCCCACAGGGGAACCGGAGGCGCCGCTTAAGGCGCTGATCTTTGACTCGGTCTACGATTCCTACAAAGGAGTTATCGTGTTCTGTCGTCTCCGGGAGGGGAGCGTAAAAAAGGGTACCCGCATTAAGATGATGGCCACCGGCGCCACGGCGGAAGTGGTGGAAGTGGGCTATTTCGGCGCCGGGCAGTTTATACCCTGCGAGGAGCTGCAGGCGGGCATGGTAGGCTATCTGACCGCTTCCATCAAGAACGTGAAGGATACCCGGGTGGGCGACACGGTGACGGATCTGGACAACCCCTGCGCGGAACCGCTGCCGGGCTACAAGAAAGTAAACCCTATGGTATATTGCGGCGTCTATCCGGCGGATACCAACAAATACCCCGATCTGCGGGACGCGCTGGAGAAGCTGCAGCTGAACGACGCGTCGTTGTTTTACGAGCCGGAGACATCGCTGGCCCTGGGGTTTGGCTTCCGCTGCGGTTTTCTGGGACTGCTCCATCTGGATATCATTCAGGAGCGGCTGGAGAGAGAGTACAATCTGGACCTGGTGACGACCGCCCCGGGCGTTATCTATAAGGTATACAGGACAAACGGGGAGATGATCGAGCTGACCAATCCTTCCAACCTGCCGGATCCCTCGGAGATCGATTATATGGAGGAGCCCATCGTCAGCGCGGAGATCATGGTGACGACGGAGTTTATCGGGCCGATCATGCAGCTTTGTCAGGAGAGACGGGGGCGTTATATCAGCACGGAGTATATTGAGACGACGAGAGCGCTGCTCAAATATGAACTGCCGTTAAATGAAATCATCTATGATTTTTTTGACGCGCTGAAGTCCCGTTCCAAGGGATATGCGTCTTTTGACTATGATTTGAAAGGGTATGAGATGTCCAAACTGGTGAAGCTGGATATCCTGATCAACAAGGAGGAGGTGGACGCGCTCTCCTTCATCGTGCATGCGGACAGCGCCTATGAGAGGGGGCGGAAGATGTGCGAGAAGCTGAAGGGGGAAATACCGAGGCATCTGTTTGAGATTCCGATCCAGGCGGCGGTGGGCGGCAAGGTCATCGCCAGGGAGACCGTAAAGGCTATGCGCAAGGACGTGCTGGCGAAATGCTACGGCGGCGATATCACGCGAAAGAAAAAGCTGCTGGAGAAGCAGAAGGAGGGTAAGAAACGGATGCGCCAGGTGGGCAATGTGGAGATCCCGCAGAGCGCTTTTATGAGCGTGTTGAAATTGGACACGAGGGATTGAGGAAAAAGAGCGATGGAAAACCGTGTGGAGAGGAAAGCGCTGAGTCTATACGTCCATATCCCTTTTTGTGTCAGAAAGTGCGCCTACTGTGATTTTCTTTCTGCTCCGGCCTCAGAAAAAGAAAAGGAACATTATGTAAATATATTGTGCGGAGAGATCGAGAGGGAGGCCGTCCGATATCCGGGGTATCGGGTTGAGACGGTCTTTTTTGGCGGCGGTACGCCGACTGTCTTAAAGCCGGATCAGATGGATAAAATCTTATGTAAACTAAAAAGCTGTTTTATGATGGAGACGGCTGAAGGGGAGGACGAAGAGCCGGAGATCACGCTGGAGTGCAACCCCGGCACGGTAGCGGGGGAGGATCTGGGAAAACTGCGCGGGATGGGTTTCAACCGGCTCAGCCTCGGTCTGCAGTCCGCGCGAAACGAGGAGTTGAGAAAGCTGGGCAGGATCCACACCTGGGAGGAATTTCTGGAAACCTGGTATTCGGCGAGAGAAGCGGGCTTTCGGAATATCAATGTGGATCTGATGGCGGCGCTGCCGGGGCAGAGGGTTGAAAGTTATGTAAACTCTCTTGAGCGTGTGATGGAATTATTTCCGGAGCATATCTCGGCTTACAGTCTTATCATAGAGCAGGGAACGCCTTTTTACGAGAGGTACGGGGAAGCGGATGAGCAGCGAAAAAGATACGGGGAGGACAGGGAGCATCTGCTCCCCTCCGAGGAGGAGGAGAGAGCAATGTACGAACGGACGCGGGAGATACTGGCACATGGCGGGTATCACCGCTACGAGATATCCAACTACGCCCGTCCCGGATATGAATGTCGCCACAATATCACTTATTGGAAAAGAGGCGATTATCTGGGGTTTGGCCTGGGGGCGGCATCCCTGATGAAAAACTGTCGGTTTGCGAATGCCGGGGTTTTGGCGGAGTATGAGGGGGGCCTGCACCGGGAGGAGCGGCAGCTGTCCGTACAGGAGCAGATGGAAGAGTTTATGTTTTTGGGGCTGCGCCTCACGGAGGGAGTGACATGCGGGGCGTTTTGGGACGCCTTCCATGTTTCGATAGAAAATATTTATGGAAGCGTATTGAAAAAGCTGGAATGCCAGGGGCTTTTGGCGAGAGAGGGGGAGCGGATATTTCTGACGGGGCCGGGGATCGATGTCAGCAACATGGCGTTGGCTGAGTTTCTGCTGTAGAACAGGGGCGGTTGTCCGGGCGGCGGGCAGGATTTCTTTATATGGAACAGGCACTTTGGAAAAGCATGGAATCATAAGATATAGAAAGCGGTTCCGGAGGCCTTTTGTGAAGACATTCAGCAAACCATTAACACCAGAAGAAGAAGCGTATTATCTGAGAAAGTATCATTCCGGTGACGAAGAGGCAAAACGGGAGGCGAAGGATGTCCTGATTGAGCGGAATCTGCGGCTGGTAGCGTATGTGTTGAAAAAGTATGCGGGAGCGCCGGAGGATATGGAGGATATGATCTCCTGTGGGACAATAGGGCTGATCAAGGCGGTAAACACCTATGTGCCGGGTAAGGGAACGAGACTTGCGACCTATGCGGCGAAATGTATAGAAAATGAGATACTGATGCTTTTGCGGGGACATAAAAAAATATCCAGGGAAGTCTCCCTCTATGAATCCATGGGAACGGACAAAGAGGGAAACGAGGTGAGTCTTCTCGATATCATAGAATATGAACAGCCGGGGGCGTTGGAGCAGTTGGAAAACCGGGAGAGCATAGAGAGACTGAGAGGAGTTCTCGGTAAGGTTTTGACGGAGAGGGAGAGAGTGATCATCACTTACCGCTATGGGCTGAGGACAGGAGATGAGGTGACTCAGCGGGAAGTGGGGGAGATGATGGGAATCTCCAGAAGTTATGTAAGCCGGATAGAAAAGAGAGCTCTCTCAAAACTGCGCAGGGCTTTGGATGAAACTGCGTAGCGCCTGATACTTTTTAGTTATTTTTAACAATTTTCTCACAGCCTGGACACATTTTGGATGTACAATACACCATGTCAGTCTGCCGGGCGGAAACCGCGGAGATTGGTGGAAGAAAAGAAGCAGGAAGAAATACATATGAACGATACAGAATATTATAAGCTGGTCCGTCCCTATGAGGATGCCATGGAGATGCTTTTGATCAGGATCAGGGTACTGGGACATTCCCTGTACAATGAGGAGAAAGGACAGCTTTATCACATGATCCAGAGCAGGATCAAGACGAGGGAGAGTATAGAAAATAAATTAAAAAAGAAAAACCAGGAAACCACCGATAAGGACGCGAAAGACTATCTGCGGGATATCGCCGGAATCAGGATTATCTGTCTGTTTTTGGAGGACATTTACACTCTGGTGGAGCGGCTTATGAGACAGTCGGATCTGGTCTTTATCAAAGAGAAGGACTATATCAGGACGCCGAAGAAGAACGGCTACAGAAGTTATCACCTGATTCTCGGCGTGCCTGTCTATTGTGCGGATACGATGGAGATATTTCCGGTCGAACTGCAGTTTCGGACGATGGAGATGGATCTGTGGGCGAGCATGGAGCACAGGATTCTGTACAAGGGAACATGCAGGGAAGACGAGGAAAAGATCAAGAAGGAACTGACACATTACAGCCAGAAGCTCTGTGAGGTGGAAAACTATTTTTCCTCCTTCCGGGGAGCGGAGAAAGCATGAAAAATTGCGGCGGCTTAAACTGCCGCAATTTTTTGCTTGCATATTTAAAAATTATATTCTATAATTGGAATATCTGTTAATCTTGTTTTGCGGCTGCGGCCGCAGAATCCGAATTTTATTTTCCAAGAATCTTTAAAAATTCCCAGAGAACCGCACCTATCGATCTGATGTCAGCACAGAGTGCGGAAAGGGAAAAAATGTATAGTACGGTTATATCGGGAGGTATCCGCGGAATCTACAGTTACCTGGTGCAGGTGGAAGTGGACACGGCGCAGGGGCTCCCGGGATTTGAGATGGTGGGATATCTGGGAAGCGAGGTGAAGGAGGCGAAGGAACGTGTGCGTGTGGCTCTGAAAAACGCCGGATTCGCAATGCCGGCGGGGAGGATCACGGTAAACATTTCCCCCGCCGATGTCCCGAAGGAGGGGACGGCCTATGATCTGCCGGTGGCTGTGGCAGTTCTGGCATCCATGGAGGTGGTGCCGAGGGAGGCTCTGAACCGACTCCTGATGATCGGGGAACTGGGGCTGAACGGAGAGCTGCGGCCGGTGAGAGGGGTGCTGCCGATCGTGCGGAAAGCGAAAGAAGCGGGCTTCCGCAGCTGTATCGTGCCGAAAGAAAATGAGAGCGAGGGCGCGGTGGTGGAGGGGATCCTGGTATACGGCCTGTCCCATCTGCGGGAAGTGACCATATTTTTGCAGCAGCATAAGACGCCGCCCTATAAGCCCGCTGCGGCGGACTTTGAAAAAATATTTGCCGGACAGCAGGAAAAACAGTTTGACTTCGAGGAAGTGCAGGGACAGGAAGGAGTTAGACGGGCGGCCGAGATAGCGGCAGCGGGTTTCCACCATCTGTTGATGATCGGGCCGCCGGGCAGCGGAAAAACGATGATTGCGAAGCGGATTCCCTCCATTCTGCCGCCCATGAGCATGGAGGAGAGCCTGGAAGTCTCCACCGTCTATTCGGTGGCGGGACTTTTGAAGGAGGGGCAGTCCCTTGTCTGCAGGCGTCCCTTTTTGAACCCCCATCACACCATCTCGGAACATGCCCTTGCGGGGGGAGGGAGAATTCCCCGTCCCGGGGTCCTTAGTCTGGCGCACAGAGGGGTTCTGTTTCTGGACGAGCTGACGGAGTTTAAGAGGAGTACACTGGAGATCCTTCGGCAGCCCATGGAGGATAAGGTAGTGCAGATAGCCAGAAGCGTCGGCAGTGTTGTCTATCCGGCCTCCTGCCTGATCGTGGGGGCGATGAACATCGCAACAACGAAATTGATACAATGCGGAATCACTGAAAAGGCTGAAAATGAGGCATTTCAAGGGATTGGTAAGGTGCGTTATTGGATTTTGGTGTCTGTTGCGGTAAAATGGAATCAGTCCTGTTTAGCACTTTGCACCTCTTTTTAACGATAGCTGGGCAATCGTTAAATCTTTAGAAAGCGGTTGCTGCCCGGCGCAGAATGCTTTTTGATTCGTATTTTACATAGGAGACCGTTATGATAACGAAAGAAGAGATAAAAGAATTGGAAGGAAATTATTTTGAGGTGCTGCAGGCAGGGGCTTTTGCAATCACTTTGAAGTCAAAAAACACAGGCCATTATTGGCACCTGCTTGAAAGGGAATATCCATCATTCCGGCATTTCGCAATATACCATAAGCATAATGCCTCTGATGCATACCATGCCCAGGGGACGGCTTGTGACCTGGCAGCGGCAGTATCCGGAATCATATCACATGATGAATTTCAGATGAATGGGCGTAAGAAAGCCTACAAAGAAAAGGGGAAAATATGAGTCAGGAAATATATTTCAGCTTGGTTAATGTGAGGAAGTATCTGAGGGAGGATAGGATGACAGGGGAAAGAGAAATCGTGCCTGTTACAAACCGAAACGCACTATCAGTGGAGCATCATATGGAGTTGCTCAACTTGAATGATGATGTGCATATTTATCTGGAGTGCATAGAGGACAGTTTTGAAAATTTATAACAGAAATATTTTGAGTCCGTTTTTTGGGACACATATTCTGGTATTCTTATCCTAATAGGGGGGGATTTTGTGATAAGATAGATTTGATAACAAATGATTGGTTATGGAGGTAGTGATGCAGGAACAGGATAAACGCGCCGTAGAATCCATGTGCAGATGCGGACTTGACCTCGAAGGCGTTATAAATGTTTTCCCAAGCCTTCCGGGGGAGGAAATCGCATCGATCTATAAATCAGTGAGGGGCAGGGATAAAGATGCAAATGAGCAATACGATAGCTGAAGCCCGCAATATTCAAAAGAGCGGATGGGGTGAGGAGGACGAAGAATGGCAAAAGGACAGAGTTTTATTGGGTTAACTGCATATCTGGAGAAATGCGGGAAGGATGAAATTGAGCTGTCCTTTTCGGAAGTGGAAAGAATCCTGGGATTCCAATTGCCGGATTCTGCTTATCTCCATCAGCCATACTGGTCCAATTCCGGATCACATCCAATTGCATCCGGGTGGCTGAATGCGGGGTATCTGTCACAGCACATTGATATGAAGGGGCAAACTGTTGAGTTCGTAAAGAAAGACCATCAAAGCCATCAGATTCAAGAAGAAGCTGGGAAAACGGCAGTGATGTCCAGAGAGAAGTGCGCTGCCTTGGCTTTAGATGAAGCCGTCCGATGTATCCGTACATATTTCAATGAGACAGTGAAGGATCCGCATGGGCGGTATATGTCATGGAGACATTGCTACAATGCTTTTGTGGAGAACAGGAATGATGCAGACGAAAAGATGCTTGATTACCTCGCGCTGCATCTGGCATTCTATCTGGCGAGCTGGGGGATGTACCGCGGTTCCTCGTTTCTCCTGCAGAAAGACTACAAAGTCCATATTCCGGTTGTGAAAATTCTTTTGGAGAAAAAATATGATCCTCTTGTGGGGATATCAGCAGAAGGACTTACCGAAGATGCCAATCTGGATCTGTTGGATGAAGTGAGTGAAAGGACTCGCAGAGCATATGCTGTAGAGCAGCCCTCGTTTGAAGGCGCTGCCAATAAAGCTACAGATACCTTAGTGACAAAGATTTTGTTAGGGACGTTGGGATGTGTCCCTGCTTATGACCGGTATTATGTGCAGACTGTAAAGCGATGTAATATCTCAGCCGGGGTATATAGCAGAAAATCCGTAAGGGATGTTGCAGTGTATTATTTGTCCCACAAGGATGAATTTGAAAGCCTCCGGGAGGAATTAAGCACTTGTGGGACTAGGTATCCTGCCATGAAGCTGATGGATATGTGTATGTGGCAGTTGGCATTTGAAACTGATAAGAGAAAGGAGCCATAACCGATGGCTAAAATATATACAGAATTAACAGATATGCTTGATGCAATACAGCAGGATGAGGCTGGGGAGTGGATCATTGACCGTGAAAATGATGGGACTCCAGAGCATCCCATCCAGATGCCCTATGTATCATATTCGGGGATTGTAAAGAAGTTCATGGATGCCGTGTACACATTTGATAAGGACCATCCGGAATACGGTTTGAACCGGTATAGCGATATCCTGGAACGGAACGGAATCAAGTGGGGGAGTGACTCCATGGGTGCAGTGGATGTTGCTGACAAGGATGGAGTCTGTGTCATGGCGCTTCTGCTGGGAGCGGTCAGGGCAGAAAGGTTCTGCGATGGGGCGCTGCTTGGCTTCTTTAAAAGGGGGAGCATACAGAGGTGGCTGGAGCGCCTGAAAGAGATTGACGCAGGAGGCACAGACAAAGGCAGACAGATATTTGATTTAGCGCGTCTCCCGGCAATACTGGCAAAGCCCAGGATGCGTACCGGCATAGAGCGGTATCAGTTCATCATGGAGAGGGTGCAGCGGGTTGATGTATCCTCAGATGAAAGCTTCCAGAAGACGTATGAAAACTTTTATACGCTCGGACGATACCCGAAGGAGTTCCGACGGGAGTATTTTGCTTACATGGAACGGGGCAAGGGGGCAAAACCTTCATTCGAAGAGACTCTGTCATACTTCCTGAAATATGGGGCGCTTGAGGTTTCGTTTTCGAGCAAGCTGGTACATACACTTGACCCGGAGCAGCCGATATGGGACGGGAATGTCACAGGGGGACATTTTGGCTATAGGATACCTGCCTGTAATACAAAAGACCGGGAAAAGAAGATACTTGAGCGTTATGAGCGGTATAAGAGGGATTTCTTAAAGTACATGGCATCCGATGATGGGAAGGCGGTCATCCGGGCATTTGACGAGGCATTCCCGAAAACAGGATTTACGGATTTGAAAAAAGTGGACTTTGTGCTTTGGCTGGATGACGGGCAGGGGGAGCCGGGATGACCAGTCCATGGAAGTTCATTTCTGAGGAGTGAGTTTAATGGCAGAATTATTTGCGCACAACGAAAGAGTCGAGACGATTTTTGACCTTATAGGCGACAAGGAAAACGACATAACCAAAAGCATAGCATGGGCCTTTGTGAAATGCCCGTGTCTGCTGGAGAGGGTAATTGAGAGACTGCTCCACGTTAATGCGGCTGCGGACGATGTCGTGATCCGGTATCAGGAGTTTGAGAAGGACAAGGGGATCACAGACCTGGAGATAACTGACAACCAAAAGTTCTATATCATCATTGAGGCAAAGCGGGGATGGGTCCTTCCGGGGGAGCCGCAGCTAAGGCTTTATTCGGAGAGATCCGGATTTATCAGCAGCCCGGCAAAGGTGAAGGCAATCGTGTCCATGTCGGAATGCACGGAGGATTATGCTAAAAAGCGGCTGCCGACGGTACCGGGGACTACGGTGCTGCACCTTCCGTGGATGACGATATGTGACCTTGCAGGGGAACTGCGGATGAAGACTGCGGGTAAACAGAACTATATTCTTGGGGAATTGGAGAGGTACATAAAGAGGATAATGACTACACAGAATAAGGACACAAATTGGGTATATGTTGTATCGCTTGGATTAAAGGAAGTGGAAATCACACCTGCAAAAGGAGAAAAGAGAACGGCGGGCATTGCATATGTGGATATTGTAAGGAAGTACCATAAGTACTGCTGCCCAGTTGGAGGCGGCAAAGGGGGATGGCCTAAAGAGCCGCTGACATACATCGCTTTCAGGTACCACGGCAAATTGCAGTCGATCCACCATATAGAAAAATATACCGTTACGGACAATCTGCATCCGTTTGTCCCGGAGATACCGGACGTGGAGCTTTCAGAGACACATTTCGTATATGAGCTGGGGCCGGCAATCATACCGCCAAAGGATATCCGGACAGGGGACAAAATTGTGATGTCGAACCGTGTGTGGGCGCAGCTTGACACGCTCCTTACATCGGATACGATTACGGAGGCAATGGAAATATCGAAGGCGCGAAATACATAAACAATGGGCTGTGTGGAATAAATAGTATCAATAAATATCAATCAATATCTGTGAATCACTTGAAAATCATATATAAGTGTGCTAAAATACAAAAGATTTTTTATGTTTTATGAAAGCTTGGAGAGGGCATAATGGGTGAAAGAATAGAGGATAGCTATATTAGCCTGGAGGACGCGGCCGGATACTTGAATATTAAGCCTGTGACACTGAGGAAATGGATAAGGCAAAAAGAAGATATCCCTGCCCATCAGATAGGGCGATTATGGAAGTTTAAGAAATCGGAACTTGATGAGTGGGTGAATAGTGGGAAGAGTGCTATACAATAAAGGCGGAGGAGACGGCTTCATGAGCCGACAAAAAAATGAAAGTATTATCGTTATTTAGTGGCGCTGGAGGACTCGACCTTGGGCTGATCCAAGCGGGCAATACCGTGGTTTGGGCGAATGATATAGATGAAAACGCAGTAAAGACTTATAAAAAGAACATAGGAGAGCATATCGTTCTTGGTGACATTAAGAACATAGATATCAAAAAATTACCAAAAGCTGATGTTGTGGTCGGTGGATTCCCGTGCCAGGGATTCAGCCAGGCGAATAGGTTTAGGATGCTTGATGATGAAAGGAACACTCTTTACAAATTTTTTTACGAGGTCATTCATGAAAAACAGCCTAAATTCTTTATCGCGGAAAATGTGAAAGGTATATTATCACTCGGGAAGGGTGAGGCCATAAAACAGATAATTTCCGATTTTGAAAAAGCTGGGTATTATACGGATATGCATTTGGTCAATATGGCTGATTATGGTGTCCCAGAGACAAGGCAAAGGGTGATTATAATAGGGCAGCGCCATGACCTAGGAGAAGAAAAACTGTTTAAGTTTCCAGTACCTACGCATGATAAGGAAGGAAAGGATGGGTTGGACAGATGGGTGAGCATTTCAGAAGCAATAGCCCGTTTTCCTGACCCGGATATGCCGAATGATGTGCTAAACCATGAGTATTCAAAGTATAAAGTTGAATACCGCAACTATACGGCCCATCGCCAGACGGATCCGGACAGACCATCGCCTACGATCCTTGCCAGGGGAAATGGCGGCGGCGGTGTATGTGCAATACCGCATTATAATGGGAAAAGGCGGCTGACAGTCAGGGAGAGTGCGGCAGTGCAGACTTTTCCAGATACCTTTGAGTTTTGCGGAGTCAGGGGTTCATGTTACAGGCAGATAGGAAATGCGGTTCCGGTTTTGTTTGCACGGCTGCTTGGAGATGAACTGATGAGAATTGAGAAGGAAGAAAGCCTATGAGAGTGGTTTCATTATTTAGCGGGGCTGGCGGATTAGATTTGGGCTTCAAAATGGCAGGGCACGATGTTGTCTGGGCTAATGACCTATACGAAGATGCCGTCCACACATACCAAAAGAATATAGGGGATCATATCATTCTGGAAGATGTGCGAAAAATATCCGCAGATGAAATTCCTGATTGCGATATCGTCATCGGAGGTTTTCCTTGCCAGGGATTTTCTGTAGCCAATACCAAAAGGCACATTGGCGATGAGAGGAATGAATTATACAAACAGTTAATCCGGGTAATCGAAGATAAGCGGCCGAAGTTCTTTCTGGCTGAGAATGTCAAAGGGTTAACAAACCTTGGAAAAGGAGAGGTGTTCAAAATGATACTCTCCGATTTTGAGCATTTGGGTTACAAAGTGCTGTATAGGATTTTAAATGCTGCGGATTATGGTGTGCCGCAGACCAGGCTGAGAGTCATCATCGTGGGTGTCCGCAGAGATATTGATTGGGAATATGAATTCCCCAAAGCGACGCACAGCCAAGATGGAAGGGATGGGCTTTCCGCCTGGGTAAACGTTTCTGATGCATTAAAGGGGCTCCCGGATCCTGATAGCGAGAATAACATACCGAACCATACTTATTCAAAGTATAAGCTGAACATCAACGGATATATTGGGCATCGGCTCCTTGACCCGGATAAACCGGCACCTACGGTTACAGCGCGGGGGGACAACCGTGGAGGGGTGGTAATACTTCCGCACCCCAATGGGCAGAGGAGGATGTCCTGCAGAGAGCTTGCCACAGTGCAGAGCTTTCCGGTAGATTATGAGTTCGCAGGGAATAACTCATCTATTTACAGGCAAATTGGCAATGCTGTGCCACCGCTTCTGGCATATGCTGTAGCAAAACAGTTTAATGAATATACGGATAGCAAGGGGGTATAAGCAATGCTGCCAAAAGACTACATACCATCGAAGCCGTTCCCAGATTTTAAGTGGAAATGGGCGAGCCTTCAGTGTACGGAGAGATTAAACGACCCGGTTGTCTTGTTGGGCGTGCTGTTCCGCATGAGAAAGCTGGAATTGCTCGGACAGAATTTAAAATACAGTTCCCCGGAATTTGCACAGGAAATGCAGGAGCTTTCAAATGACATATCAGATTCGATAAAGGTAAATCTGGGAGGACGAGTAGGGGAGCGGAACATCATTAGAAATAGCAGCCAATATTGGAGGGCGGTAGGCTTGATCCCGAACGATAGGTCTGGGAAGATTCAATTGACAGAGTTCGGACAGAAAGTAGCGGACCGTGACATTTCACAGACGGAGTTTGCGGCAATCACAATCCAGACATTCTGTCTGCCAAATCCACGTATTCAGAGTCAGGAGGAATGCCAGAAGTGGTATTCGGCAGGAATCCTCCTGCACCCGTTGAAACTGCTGCTGGAAATAACGTGCGAACTTACAAAACTGGATCAGCTACAGGGATACATCACTCCGGAGGAACTTGTCCGGATAATTATTCCGTTATCGGGTGCCAAGGCAGGGTTGAGGGACTATGTTGATTTTATCCTGCGGTACCGCGCAGGAGAGATCACCCTTATAGGGTGGCCGGATTGTACCGAAGGGGCAAATGATTTCAGGATTGCAAGAGAGTATCTCCTGTTTTTGAGCAATTATGGGTATCTTTGTAAATCGGATGCCAGAAAAAGAGAAGAGGAAGAGTACCACGTTAATATAAACATTTTTGCCGAGATCGAAGAAATAATCCATGAACAGCCAAAAGATGAGTCTTTATTGAAAGCCTTAGATCAGATACGTGCAAGTGAAGTGATTTCTGAAGTTGAAAGGAAACGGATACAGACAAGGGCCGTAAGACCGAATCAGGCAGCTTTCCGGAAAGACGTCCTTAAAGCGTGTGAGAGATGTGTAATCACAAATGTCATGATGCCAGAGATATTGGAGGCGGCGCATATAAAGCCATTCAAATATAATGGTGAAGACACTGTGGCGAATGGATTTGCCATGCGTGTCGATATCCACACTTTATTTGATGCGGGGCATCTTCGAATATCTCCAGAGGGCGATATAGAATTGTCTAACCGTGCGAGGCTGGATTATGGTGCGAGCATTCCGCCACGCATTGTTATTCCTTCGTTCACAAACAGAGAGTTTTTGCGCTGGAGATGGGAGAATTATAACGGTCTTTGATGGCTGGACAGAAAATGTACCAGTGCGTATAAGCTGCTAAAGTTATGGGGGTAATGATGAAACAGGACAGATGGTTTTCTATAATTATGGCTATGGCGATGCTGTGCATAGGATTGGTTAGCCTCTTTAATCCTATTGACTATATAAAGCACATAGCCGATGCAATAGTGCTTCCGCTTTTTCTGTTTACAGTATTGGAAGTTGTGGGACATATCAGAAATTCACTTTTTCAGAATCTGGATATTGAGTTGACAAAAGCAACTATGGATGAAAAGTGGCGGAAAATCTTTTATGACAGGGCGAAGGATGGAGAGACAGAAGAGGATAGAAAAATCCAAAAAGAGTATGGCGACTTACTGGACTATATTGTGCGGCTTGCTAAGGTGAACGGAGTTTTTGAAAAGTGGTTTAAATTTTATAATGCAGTTTATACGCTGTTTGGTGCATTTTTAGTGATATCAGCGTTGCTCGCAAATATAGAATGCGTGATTGCCATTTCAGAAAAAATAAACGTAACGGCGTTCACGCTGTTCACATTTGTAATATTCGTCAGTGAACCATGGATTGTAGAGCGTGTTTCTAATCAGTTAGGGAATATGGCTGTAAAAAAAGCAAAAGAAAACCCTTGACAATAAGAACATATGTTTGTATAATGGCTCTATCGTTACATTTTGGGGCAACCGTGTGGAACATGGATTGGGCGGTCAGATTTTTCATGACTATCTGGAAGCAGGGGGCGGCGCATATGCAATTTGAAGTCGGTTCAACAGTTTACATTGTTGAAAGCAATCGGATTGTGAGCGAAGTAACTGTAGTTAAACGGAGCGGTGACTTTTACACAGTCCGCTTTGGGGAAAATGGTGGAATTCAAGTTAGGGGCAGCAGATTGTATGCCACCCAGGAAGATGCGGAAGCGAGTCTGGCAAAAAACAAGAGAGACAAAATAAGGTACAGTTCCCCATATGATTATTAGCATTGATGGGAGAGGATAAAACTTTTTTCAAAAAGTAATTGACATCTTCTCCCTTTTTTAGTATTGTAGTATTAGCAAGTTAGCGAACAAGCAAGCGTGCTAAAGAATTAACACCTGAAAATTAGAATACAAAGAGAAGAGAGAAAAACAAAACGAAAAAGAGAGAAGAAAAGGTGAAGAGTATGAAGTATGCGAATTTTGGAGAATTCATAAGTCAGAAGAGAGTCGAGAAGCAGATTACATTGAGGAAGATGGCAGATATGCTTGGAGTATCCGCCCCGTTTTTAACAGATGTGGAAAAAGACAGACGTAACCCTTTTGACATGGAGAAACTTTCCCAACTCGCAAAGATATTGGATTTATCAAATGAGGAACGTGAGCTTATGTTCAACTTGGCTGGTAAGAAGCGGAACGCCGTGGCACCCGACCTTCCTGAATACATCATGGAGAGGGATTATGTCAGTGCTGCGCTGAGAACCGCCAGGGACTTGGATGCAGGAGAAGAAGAATGGAACCAGTTTGTTGAAGAACTGAGAAAGCGAAAGGGGTAAGAGCCTATATATGTATAGACCAGTTATAACGAGAAAAAAATCGGGGGCACCGGTGTTGAGCAGGAAAGAAATCGATGTGATTGGTGAGAACCTTGTGGGGGATTTTATGCCGGGTGCGCTGGAAACCCCGCAGGAGATCGATATTGATTCGTTCGCACAGAATTACCTTGGGATGGATCAGGACTTTCAATATTTATCGCATTGCGGAGTTTATCTTGGGATGACGGTTTTCAATGACACTGATAAAGTGCCAGTTTATGACCCGCAACATGACCGGGCAGATTATATCAGCGCCAAAGCCCATACCGTGATTATTGACAAGACTCTTTTAGCGGAGAACCAGGAACACCGGTACCGTTTTACCATGGGGCATGAGGCAAGCCACGAGTTCCTCCATAAAGAATATTTTGCTTATGATCCTGACCAGATGACGATATTTGATTACATTGGGGAAGCTCCGATACCAATGGTGCAGTGCAGGATAGACACGAAGAAAATGGATGCAAAGAATCCGGAAATATGGACAGACAAAGATTGGATGGAGTGGCAGGCGAATGCCTTATCTTCCGCAATCCTTATGCCTGTGTCTATGGTAAGGAAAGTCGCTGAGAGCGTAAAAACGAATAAGGCGGTGTTCAGAAATTATGTCACTGCAGCCAAGGTTTCAAATGTTTTCAATGTGTCTTTTGAAGCTGCATCATACCGGCTGAAGCAGCTTGGCTATATACCACAGGAGGTTCAGATGAGCAGTGATGTGCTGAATATGATTGCCTCGCAGCTTTGCGTATGATTTCTGACAGGAAGTATGCGGATTGCCACGGTCCGCATATTTTTTTGTCTTATGTGTTAGCAAGTTAGCGAACTGAATAACGCAAGAAAATTTATTAGAAGAGAAAGTGTTTCAGAATAATATATATGAAAAAAATTCCAAAATATGAAAATAATTGTATTGGACGTGCATATAATAGAGCAAAGAAAAATGTCGAAAGCGGAGGTGGGTACAGCATGACGCAGGGTGTAGTACATAGATGCACCAGGATATGCCCTTGGCATAAGAGATGCTTTGTATGTAAGACGGAAAAAGAAGTCAAGGAAGATGTCGTAGTGCTTCATAAATGTGCAGTCACTAAAGAGGACATACCTATCCATTTGGGTAAGAGAGAAAATAATAAGGAATAATTTGTTGATAATTTGACTAACTTGTAAAAACAGCCACCTGGATGTGCTGATATCACAGTAGTTCTACTATGAATGGAATGTTCGTAGAATATTGTGAAATCGGTGTGTCCTGGTGGCTGTTTTGTTGTGTTTATCTATTTGTTGGTTTGCGAAATATATCAGTTTTTGAAGTGTGTGGATCATCATAAATATCCCACAAGCTGAAAGCAGATAATCATTTCCATTTTTTATCCAAGATAGTGTACCAATAAGTTCTGCTGGAACAGCAGTTCTTAAACTTGTGAAATATTTTTGTTCCCGTGTATGACGGTATTTGGGTAATGTATGAAACCCCATTTTAATTTTCCAGGCAAACTGGATATTAAAATATATAGCATTTTTTTTGGGACAGTCCCAAGCCAAAACGTATAGGGAAAACAGAGGAGAGAAATACATCACCGTTGATGTCCCTATAATTGATGATATTCAGTTTATGCTGGGATTATGCCACAGCAGGGATGATTTTCACCCGGCGAGAGATGCGACCTGCCAAGAGAATAAAAGGAGTATGTATATCGGTAATTTTCGAATGTATGTTATGGCAGCAGGACAACATTGCAATCTGTGGCGTATGGGTAATACCCATCTGATACATTTGATTGCGTATAAGCATATTGGAGGATAGGACAGCAGGGGAGCAGCAGAAATATCAGCAGCAAACTTGCCATTTATAAATAAAATCAATAAATTGCGACAGCCGAGGGAAGTACAACCTGGGCGAGGGATACATAGAGGAATCTGGAGAAAAGAACCACTTTTCAGAGCCTCATAGGGTAGCCTTTGCTTCGTGTACTCTTTTGGACGCAAAAATACCCACATGGATTCCCTTGCCTTTCGGCTTTGAGAAAGGCAGGGGATTTTTTATGCGGTTACATAAAAATAGCCGAGGCGGCAGAGTTCACTATTTCTGTAAGGTATGCTCCAGGAGCCGCGGACCTCCTTTCCGGTCTTGAAACCTGTTTAACCAATTTCAAGATCGGAGGGAATCTAAATGAAAATTAAATATGAATTTGCAGACGGGACTGTGTCGGAGGTCGAGGTGGAGGAGTCCATCGGTGCCGTCATCATTGAGTCAAGGCGCGAGGAGGACAACCTTGCCCGGAAAGAACGCTACCACTGCTATTCGATGGATGCGGTGCAGTTTGAGGGTGATGAGTACGGCACGGAAGAAACGCCGGAAACGCAGATGGAGCGGGAACTGGATACAGAACGTATTGCCCATGCATTGGACGGGCTGTCGGAGGTGCAGAGACGCAGACTTCTGAAATTTGCGGAAGGGAAATCCATGAGGGAGATCGCGCGGGAGGAAAAGGTACAGCACCGGGCGGTCATGAAGTCAATTGAGGGCGCAAGGAAAATTTTCAAGAAAAATTTTTAAATGCGGGTATCCACAAGGGCATCCAAATCTCCGTATAGTGAAGGGCATGAAAACAGCCGCCCTTCGGAAATGGAGGACATGGGCATGGAACACACATTGCGGATCAGTGTTTCAAAAAAGCCGGCATCCGGCGGGATCGTGAGCTGCCGCCATATCTCCGTGAGGGAGCGTTTCTTACGCTTCCTCCTCGGGGAGAAGCGGAGGGTGGCCATCATCGTTCCGGGCGATTCCGTCCGGGAGCTGGCAGTGAGTGAAATCATGGAAGGAGGAAACGTACATGGGAAAAGTGAAGTTACTGCTTGAGGTTGTCGGAGACCTGCGCTCCCTTGCTGACAGCCTGCAGGCCGTTGCGGATGCAGTAGCGGATAGCGGGGCTGCGGAAGCAGGGAAGCCGGATGCAAAGGAGCCGGAGAAAGCGGGGAAGGCCGGGAAAGCGGCAAAGAAAGAGGAAAAACCTGCGGCAAAGCAGGCACAGGAGGAGAAGCCGCTGACACTGGAGGAAGTCCGGGCAGTGCTGGCAGAAAAATCCCGTGCAGGATACACGGCGGAGGTGCGGGAACTGCTGAATAAGCATGGCGCGGATAAGCTGTCAGGGATCGATCCGGCGGAATATGCGGCGCTGCTTGCGGAAGCGGAGGTGCTGTGATGGGGAGACACGCTTTATTGTCGGCATCCTCCAGCCACCGGTGGATCGCCTGCCCGCCGTCTGCAAGGCTCTGTGAGAATTATGAGGATACGGGCAGCGAATACGCGCAGCAGGGGACGGATGCCCACAGCCTGTGCGAACACAAGCTGAAAGCGCTGCTGGGTATGGACACATCAGACCCGACAGAAGGGCTTGCCTTCTACGATGAGGAGATGGAGGAATGCGCCTGCGGGTATGCGGAGTATGTCCTTTCCCTGGTGGAGGAGGCAAAGAAAACCTGCAGAGATCCTGTGGTGCTGATTGAGCAGCGCCTGAATTTCTCACGGTTTGTGGAGGAGGGATTCGGCACTGGCGACTGCGTGGTCATCGCAGACGGGACGCTGTATATCATCGATTACAAACACGGCAAGGGCGTGGAAGTTTCCGCAGAGGGGAATCCCCAGATGATGCTGTATGCCCTGGGAGCGCTGGAGCTGTTTGACGGCATCTATGACATCGACACCGTCCGTATGGCAATCTACCAGCCGCGCCGGGAGAACGTCAGCGTGTATGCCATGGCGAAGGATGACCTGCTCCGGTGGGCAGAGGGTGAGCTTGCCGAAAAGGCGAAGCTGGCCTATGCCGGGGAGGGCGAGTTCTGCGCGGGGGAACACTGCCGGTTCTGCAAGGCAAAGGCAGTCTGCAGGAAGCGGGCGGAGTACAACCTGGAACTTGCAAAATATGACTTTGAGATGCCCGCCACCCTGGAGGATGACGAGATCGCGGCGATCCTCGTGAAAGCGGATGAGCTGGCGGCATGGGCAGCGGATGTGAAGGAGTTTGCATTGCAGCAGGCACTCAGCGGCGTGAAGTATGCCGGATTTAAAGTGGTTGAGGGACGTTCCAACAGGAAGTACACGGACGAGGATGCCGTGGCGGATACCGTGAAGAAGGCGGGCTTCGACCCGTATGAGCCGAAGCTGCTGGGCATCACAGCCATGGAGAAGCTGCTCGGCAAGAAGAAGTTTGCGGAGATTTTAAAGGGTCTTGTGGAAAAGCCGCAGGGCAAGCCGGCGCTTGTGCCTGAGACGGATAAGCGCCCGGAAATGAATACTGCACAGGAAGATTTCAAAGAAGATTAGGAGGAAAATCATATGTCAAACACAGCCAATAATCCAACAAAGGTCATCACCGGGCCTGATACACGGTGGAGTTACTGCAACGCATGGGAGGCAAAGTCGATCAACGGGGGAACGCCGAAGTTCTCCGTGTCGCTCATCATCCCGAAGTCAGATAAGAAGACCATCGCCAAGATCGAGGCGGCCATTGAGGCGGCATACCGTGAGGGCGAGGCAAAGCTGAAGGGGAACGGCAGGAGCGTCCCTGCGCTCTCCGTACTGAAGACCCCGCTGCGCGACGGGGACACGGAGCGCCCGGACGATGAAGCCTATGCGGATTCCTATTTTGTCAACGCCAACAGTTCCACGGCTCCCGGCATCGTGGATGCGGACCGCCAGCCGATCCTTGACCATTCCGAGGTGTACAGCGGCGTCTACGGCAGGGCGAGCATCAATTTCTATGCGTTCAACAGCAATGGGAATAAGGGTATCGCCTGCGGGCTGAACAATTTACAGAAGATCCGTGATGGGGAGCCGCTTGGCGGCAGGTCCCGTGCGGAGGATGACTTCGCTGACGGGGATGAGGATGATTTCCTGTCATGACCAGATAAACGGAAGCATGACCGCCGGGTGGCGGGGAGAGGGCATCTGCCTTTTCCCTGCCGCCCTTAAGGCGGTGAAAGGAGCTGGTGGGATTGAAGTTTATCAGTATTGATATTGAGTCGTATTCGGATGTGGATCTGTCCAAATGCGGCGTTTACAAATATTCGTCTTCACCGAATTTTGAGATCCTGCTGTTTGGATACAGCGTGGACGGCGGGGATGTGAAGGTGGTCGATGTTGCCTGTGGGGAGGAAATCCCTGCGGATATCCTGGCGGCGCTCTCGGATGAATCCGTCACCAAGTGGGCATTCAATGCCATGTTCGAGAGGGTGTGTTTATCAAATTACCTTGGGGAATGGCTGGAGCCGGAATCGTGGAAATGCTCCATGGTCTGGTCTGCCACGCTTGGCCTTCCGCTGTCTTTGGAAAATGTGGGCGCGGTGCTTGGGCTGGAAAAGCAGAAGCTGTCCGAAGGGAAGGACCTGATCCGGTATTTCTGCGTCCCGTGCAAGCCGACCAAGGTGAACGGCGGCCGGACACGGAACCTGCCGGAGCATGACAGGGAGAAATGGGAGCGGTTCAAAGCCTATAATCTGCGTGATGTAGAAGCGGAAATGCAGATACAGCAGAGGCTTGCCAGGTTTCCTGTCCCGGATTTCGTGTGGGAGGAATACTGGCAGGACCAGGAGATCAATGACCGGGGCATCGGGGTGGATATGGAGATGGTCGCACAGGCAATCGCCATGGATGGCCGTTCCAAGTCAGAACTGTCGGCCGCCATGCAGGAACTGACGGAACTGGAGAACCCGAATTCCGTGCAGCAGATGAAGCAGTGGCTTTCGGAGAACGGGGTGGAAACGGATTCCCTTGACAAAAAGGCTGTGGCGGAACTGCTAAAGACTGCGCCGGAGCCTTTGGGGGAGGCGCTTGCCCTGCGGCAGCAGCTTGCAAAGTCCTCTGTGAAGAAATACCAGGCGATGGAGAATGCGGTGTGCGCGGACAGCCGTGCGCACGGAATGTTTCAATTTTACGGAGCTAATAGGACCGGCCGGTATAGCGGCCGCATTATACAGTTGCAGAATCTGCCCCAGAACCATATCCCAGACTTGGCACAGGCGAGGGAACTTGTAAAAGCCGGGGATTTTGGTGCCCTTGCCATGCTCTATGAGGATATCCCGGATACGCTCTCGCAGCTCATCCGCACGGCTTTCGTGCCGCAGGACGGGAGGAAGTTCATCGTGGCAGATTTTTCCGCTATTGAGGCGAGGGTGATCGCATGGATCGCCGGGGAGCGGTGGCGGCTTAAGGTGTTCGAGGGCGGCGGTGACATTTACTGCGCCTCGGCAAGCCAGATGTTTCATGTCCCGGTGGAAAAGCACGGCGTGAACGGGCATCTGCGGCAGAAAGGGAAGATAGCCGAATTAGCCCTCGGCTATGGCGGATCAGTCGGGGCATTGAAATCCATGGGCGCGCTGGAAATGGGGCTTGCGGAGGAAGAACTGCAGCCACTTGTGTCGGCATGGCGGGATTCCAATCCGAGTATCACGGAGTTCTGGTGGGCGGTTGACCGCGCAGTGAAGGAGTGCATCAAAAAGAGGGCACCAACGGAGACGCACGGCATCCGCTTCAGCTATGAAAGCGGGATGCTGTTCATCACGCTTTTTTCCGGAAGGCGGCTTGCCTATGTCAAACCGAGGATCGGCGAGAACCAGTTTGGCGGGGAGTCCGTCACCTACATGGGCGTGGGCGGCACGAAGAAATGGGAGCGGCTGGAAAGCTACGGCCCCAAGTTTGTGGAGAACATCGTGCAGGCGGTGAGCCGGGATATTTTATGCTATGCCATGCGGACGCTCCGGACCTGTTCCATTGTCGCCCATGTGCATGATGAGATCATCATCGAGGCGGACAGGAGGATGTCCCTTGCCGCCGTATGTGAACAGATGGGCAGGACGCCGCCCTGGGCGAAAGGCTTACTGTTGCGGGCGGATGGCTATGAATGTGATTTTTACCAGAAGGATTAGGCAGGGGGTGCATGATGGAACGGCTGCGGATTGAATACGGGACGGGATACATGGAGCTGAACGTGGAGGCGTTCTTCCCCTGCAAAATGCCGGCGATGAGGAAAGCCGCAAGGCTCATCAATCAATATTGTTCAGATGAGGCAAGGGCGGAGCTGCTTTCGGAGCTGCGGGAGATAGCGGACGGGTACACGGCCCTCTGCGGTATGTACAAAGAGATAGAGGAGGCGCTTCCAGCGGATACCCCGGAGCGGAGGCACTGGAGGGCGCAGTTCAACAAGGCGGAAACCCTCCGCAGAAGGATGGAGGGGAATATTAGTTTGATTTCAGGAGGAAGAAAAGATGGGTGACACAAAAATGCCGGAATGCAGGATGCATAAGGACTGTTTTGCAAACCGTGGCGGACGGTGCGTCTGCCTGAAAAGTAATGTCTTTGGAGGGAGGGGCTGCCCGTTTTATAAGTCTGCGGCAGCAGTCCGGGAAGAAAAGGACGGCAGGCGGAGTGGAGGGAAAGTTTATGGGGATAGGAATGTATAACAGCGAGGGGTATCATGACCCCACAAGCTATGCGGCGCTGTCGGGAATCTTGAAGGAGGAAAAAGCGGCGAAGCGGGCATACCGGCCGCTCGTCTATATATGCTCCCCGTTTGCCGGGGATGTGGAAGGGAACACGCAGAGGGCGAGGAGGTACAGTCGGTTTGCGGTAAAAAACGGCGCGATCCCGATTGCCCCGCACCTGCTCTTTCCGCAGTTCCTTGATGACGGGAAGCCTGCGGAGCGGACAATCGGTATGTTCATGGGGCTGGTGCTTCTGGGGAAGTGCGAGCAGTTGTGGGTGTTCGGGAAGACCATATCCACAGGGATGGCGGCGGAGATTGAGAAAGCGGAAAAGCGGGATATGGTTATCCGTTATTTTACAGAAAAATGTGAGGAGGTTGATCTGTTTTGAGAATGACACTTTATACGGCAAACTGCAGGGGGAACTCAAAGAACAGTTTATATCCCAACAGGCGCGTCATTGACAATGAGGATGACTGCATGGAGGTGGTGGCGTTCGACCATGTGTGTGCGGAATTCAAAAACTGCCGCAGGAGCGGGGATAATTTCCTCTCCTGCGATGCGGACGTGATGGACTGCGACAACAGCCATTCCGACAATCCAGAAGACTGGATTCACCCGGAAGATCTGGAAAGGGAGATCGGGGAGGATGTGGCATTCATTGTGGTGCCGAGCCGCAACAACATGAAGCCGAAAGACGGGAAGTCTGCAAGGCCGAGGTTCCATGTGTACTTCCCGCATGATCCAATCACGGACGGGGAGGCGTGTGCGGCTCTGAAGAAAGCCATACAGCAGAAGTTCCCGTTCTTCGATGCCAAGGCTCTGGATTCCGCAAGGTTCATCTTCGGGCATCCTGCAGAGTCCATCCTCTGGCATGAGGGGGAGATCACCATAGACTGCATCGTGAAGCCGCAAGGCGGCAGGGAGATACCCCAGGGGCAGAGGAACGCCACCATGTCCCACTTTGCGGGGCGCGTGGTGAAGCGGTACGGTGCAACGGAAAAGGCGCATGAGATTTTCATGGAGGAAGCGGGTAAGTGCAATCCTCCCCTGGAGGATGCGGAGCTTGCCATGATCTGGCAGAGCGCCTGCCGGTTTGCGGAGAAAGTGCAGGGGCAGGAGGGGTATGTCGCCCCGGACGCATACAATGACGAGTTCGGGCGGGAGTCCTTAAAACCGGCCGATTACTCGGACATCGGGCAGGCGAAGGTGCTGACCAGGGAGTACGGGGTGGAGCTGCGCTATACGGCGGCCACGGATTATCTGCGGTTCTGCGGGCAGTATTGGGTGGAGTCGAAGCAGCAGGCAGTGGGAGCAGCAGAGGAGTTCCTCGACCTTCAGCTTGCGGATGCAAAGGATGAGATCGCACGGACGAAACAGGCGCTCATGGATACCGGCATTTCAGAAGATGCCATCACTTCCGGCGGCAAGTCGCTGGAGAAGAAGATCAGCGGCGGGCAGATGGACGCCTATCTTGCGTATATGTCTGCCCAGGCGTATAAGGCATTCGTGATGAAACGGCGCGATATGAAATACGTGGTGTCTGCGCTGCAGGCGGCAAAGCCGATGCTGGAGATCAGCGTGTCAGACCTCGACAAAGACGGCTTTCTGCTGAACACGCCGGACGGCACCTATTATCTCCCGGAAGGGCTGGAGGGGAAGCGCGACCACAGCCCGGAGGACTATATCACAAAGATAACGGCGGCAGCTCCCGGCGATAAGGGGGAGAAACTGTGGCTGGATTCTTTGGACACTATTTTCTGCGGTGATTCAGAGCTTATTGATTATGTGCAGCAGATCGTGGGCATGGCGGCGGTCGGCCGTGTCTACATGGAATCGCTGGTCATTGCCTATGGGGAGGGAAGGAACGGGAAGTCCACCTTTTGGAACACCATAGCCCGTGTGCTTGGAACCTACAGCGGGAATATGTCCGCCGACACCCTCACGGTCGGGTGCAAGCGGAACGTGAAGCCGGAGCTTGCCGAGGCGAAGGGCAAACGGCTTATTATTGCTGCGGAGCTGGAGGAAGGGATGCGCCTGAACACCTCCGTGGTAAAGCAGATGTGTTCCACGGATGAGATTTTTGCGGAGAAAAAGTACAAAGACCCGTTTTCCTTCACGCCGAGCCACACCCTTGTGCTTTATACCAACCACCTGCCGAGGGTGGGAGCAAATGATCCCGGGACGTGGCGGCGCTTAGTTGTGATCCCGTTCCATGCCAAAATAGAGGGCGCAGGGGATGTGAAGAACTATGCCGATTTCCTCGTGTCGGAGGCAGCCCCGTCAAT
This sequence comes from uncultured bacterium, assembly GCA_947643595.1. Classification (GTDB taxonomy): domain Bacteria; phylum Bacillota; class Clostridia; order Lachnospirales; family Lachnospiraceae; genus 1XD8-76. The sequence goes on from CANRWP010000014.1 coordinate 57,144, forward strand.
CATGGCGTGGATCATCGAAGGGGCAAAGAAAGCCATCAGCCGGAACTTCCACATCCCCTGCCCTGCCTGCGTGGAGGATGCCATTAAAGCATACCGGGAGGACAACGACTGGCTTGGGCATTTCCTGGGCGAGTGCTGTGAAACTGACAAGACATACCGGGAGAAATCCGGAGAACTGTACCAGGAATACCGCAGCTACTGTATGAGGACGGGCGAGTATGCGAGGGGCACGGCAGATTTTTACAATGCGCTGGAGTCTGCCGGCTTCATGCGCCAGAAGACTAAGACGGGGAATTTTATCCGGGGGCTCCGGATAAGGGAAGATTTCGAGGATTGACGGGTGTATTTTACCGTAAGGGTGGAGGTCGGTGGAGGTCTTGGTATAAACCCCCTTTAGGGCAGTTTTTTCAGTAAAAAACCACTTATAGAGGACTTTTAGGCACAGGTTCCACCGACCTCCACCTGAAAGCCCGGAATGCTTGAAAAATAAGGGATCGGAGGCATCTGAATGAGAGAGAAGACCATAGAGCAGAAATTCAGGGCGGCAGTCAAGGCCGCCGGGGGACTGGCAGTTAAGTTCACATCGCCCGGTTTTGATGGGGTGCCTGACAGACTGGCGCTTCTCCCGGATGGGAAGATGGCGTTCGTGGAGGTAAAGGCTCCGGGGGAAAAGCCCCGCCCCCTGCAGCTTTCCCGGCACAGGCTGTTTCGGCAGTTGGGATTTAAAGTGTATGTGCTGGATGACGAGTCACAGATTGGAGGGATTATTGATGAGATACGAGCCACATGATTACCAGCAGTACGCCATCAGCTATATTGAGGCACACCCCGTGGCGGCAGTCCTTTTGGACATGGGGCTTGGAAAAACGAGCATCACGCTGACCGCACTAAATGACCTTTTGTTTGACAGCTTTGAGATCCACAGGGTGCTTGTGGTAGCGCCAATCCGTGTAGCCTCCTTCAGTTGGCCGGCGGAAATTGAAAAGTGGGATCACCTTGAGGGATTAAGATACAGCGTGGCGGTCGGAACGGTGGCGGAGAGGCTGGCGGCGCTGAAGCGGAAAGCAGATATTTACCTCATCAACCGTGAGAACGTACAGTGGCTGATTACTGAAAGCGGAATCCCCTTTGATTTCGACATGGTGGTGATCGATGAGTTATCTTCCTTCAAGAACCACCAGACGAAGCGGTTCAAGGCACTGATGAAAGTCCGGCCGAAGGTGAAGCGCATCGTGGGGCTGACCGGCACGCCGAGCAGCAACGGACTGATGGACTTGTGGGCGGAGTTCCGGCTGTTAGATATGGGCGAGCGGCTTGGACGGTTCATCGGGCAGTACCGCACCTCCTACTTCCGGCCGGATAAGCAGAACGGGCAGGTGGTATTTTCCTACAAGCCGCTGCCTGGGGCGGAGAAGCAGATATACGGCAGAATATCCGACATCACCATTTCCATGAAGTCCACCGACCACCTGCAGATGCCGGAACTGGTAAATTCCAGATACACGGTGTATCTTTCCGAGAAAGAGGATTCGCGGTATGCGGATCTGAAGAATGACCTCGTCCTGCAGTTGCCGGACGGCGACATCACAGCCGCCAATGCAGCATCCCTTTCCGGGAAGCTGTCGCAGATGGCGAACGGCGCAGTGTACACGGATGCCGGGGAGACAGTAGCCATCCATGAGCGGAAGCTGGATGCACTGGAGGACATCATCGAAGCGGCAAACGGCAAGCCGGTGCTTGTGGCTTACTGGTTCCGGCATGACCTGGAACGCATCACGGAACGGCTGCACAAGCTGAAAATCCCGTGTTCCCGGCTGGACACTGACGGCAGCATCCGGAAATGGAACGCCGGGGAAATCCCGGTGGCGCTGATCCACCCGGCATCCGCAGGACACGGCCTCAACCTCCAGGGCGGAGGGAACACCCTTGTGTGGTTCGGGCTGACGTGGAGCCTTGAATTATACCAGCAGACGGTGGCGAGGCTGTGGCGGCAGGGGCAGCAGTCGGAAACCGTGGTGGTGCAGCACATCATCACGGAAGGCACCATAGACGAGCGGATCATGAAGGCGCTTTCCGAAAAGGACACCACACAGGCCGCACTAATCGATGCGGTGAAGGCAGACTTGAAGATATGAGCGGAGATGCCGCCGGTCAAAAAATGCAAATCTGAGACAATCAATGAGAATCAACGACAATCTTTGAAAATCCGGGGGAAGCAAATATATTTTGATTGGAGGCATGGCTTATGAGCATTATCTGGAAATACCTTGACAAACGGTCGGCGGCCGTGGATGCACTGAAGGATTACAGCAATATGAAATTCATCATCGAACACACGGATGATGAGATAAAGGCGGCATATGAGAAGATGGGCGGCATCAGCAGCCCGCAGTCTGACGGGATGCCCCACGCACACAATCCCCATGCTGCGGAGGACAGGATGATAAAGGGCATTGAGGAGATTGACATCTTACGGGAGCGTTACCGCCAGGCGGTGGAGTATATGTCATGGTTCCTTCCGGCATGGGAGGAGCTTTCCGAGGATGACAGGTATGTGCTGGATGCATTTTACAATGAGGATAACGAATACGGCAGCGGTATGGCGGATGAGGTCGCGGACTATTTCGGCATTGAGAGGGCATCCGCATACCGGAGGAAGAACCGGGCTCTTGCGAAACTGACCACCCTGCTGTTCGGCAAACCATAATGTCCACTTTGTGAGATGATTTATCTGTTTGGACGTGGTATGCTTATAGCATGAAAAAATGTCAAGAGGGCCTTCGCGGGAGCATTGGAATCCTGCGGGGGCTTTCTTTATGCCGAAGGAGGTGAGGCAGATGCCAAGGAAACCGAAGAGGCCGTGTTCCTTCCCCGGATGCCCGGAACTGACAGAGGGACGGTTCTGTGAGGAGCATGAAAAGCAGGAGAACCGCCGCTACGAGAAGTACGACCGTGACCCGGCTGTACGCCGTAGGTATGGCAGGGCGTGGAAGCGAATCCGTGACCGATACGCTGCAAAGCACCCGTTCTGTGAGGAGTGTTATAAGAAAGGGATGCTGCATCCTGTGGAGGAGGTACACCACAAGCTGCCGCTGGCAGAGGGCGGAACCCATGACGAGGGAAACCTCATTTCATTGTGCCAGTCCTGCCATGCGAGGATCCATGCGGAGCGCGGCGACAGGTGGCACGGTCATTAATTTATCCTGTGTGGGTCCCTTGTAGAGATTCCTGCCAGCCGGGAGGGGCGGGTGAAATCTCCACAGGGGACCCGCCGAGGAACGGGCGTGGGGTGCCACGCACAAAAACCGGAAATCAAACGGGGGATTGCCCCTTTTTCATTTTCCGCATTTTAAAGGCTTTCCGTGGCGCTGCGGTGTTTGATTTCCGCAGCATTTTTTTCAAAAGAAATCAAAGAAACGGGGTGAGGGCAGTGGCAAAGGACGGAAGCAACCGGGGCGGCGCAAGACCGGGCGCGGGACGTAAGAGGAAGGCGCTCACGGAAAAGATCAGCGAGGGGAAGACGGCGGCGGTCATGCTGGAGCCTGCCGAACTGGAAGGCGTGGATGTACCGCCCGTGAAGGACTTCCTAAAATCCCCGCAGAAAAGTGGGCGGGAGCTGGTGGCAGAGGAAGTGTACAACGAAACGTATGCATGGCTGAAAGCGAGGGGATGTGAAAAGCTGGTCACCGTGCAGATGGTGGAGCAGTACGCCATGAGCGTGTCCCGGTGGATTCAGTGCGAGGAGATTGTTTCCTCCACTGGATTTCTGGCGAAGCACCCGACTACAGGAGCCGCCATTGCCTCCCCTTATGTCACCATGAGCCAGTCCTACATGAAGCAGACCAATTACTGCTGGATGCAGATATACCAAATCGTGAAGGAAAACTGTTCAGTGGAATTCCAAGGGAACACGCCCCAGGATGATGTGATGGAGCGGCTGCTCCGTGCAAGGAAAGGTATGTAGGGATGTTTAAAAATCGGCAGGTATTACAGAAAGAATTTTTATTAAGGTTAATTTATATAAAATGTGAAAAAAGGGGATTGACAAAGCAGGCTTCGTCTGCCATACTGTAACGATTTAGCGACAAAGAGCGCTAGATGGAGGTATGGGCAGGATAGGAGAAAGAGAATGGCATACGAATATGTAAGTGAGAAGGAAATCAAGCCATACCGCAGTGAATGTTCGCGGATTCTTACAGAACTGCGGGATCATCTGAATGAGGAATATGGCATATTTACCCAGTTTTTTCTTGTAGGAAGTGGAAGCCATGCGCGGAAACTTGTTATGCGGAATGGGAATTCCCCATTTGACCTGGACTATAATCTGATGGTCATAAGGATGCCGGAGGAATACTGGAATAACACTCAACGCCTTAAAAACAGGGTCAGGGATTCTTTGAATCTGATATTAAGGAGAAGCAGGAGCCATGTTGTAAGGGGAGGCCAATTCTCAGATGGGAAGGATTCAACATCTGTTATAACTGCCTTGATGTATACTCCCGGCATTCTGTCACAGGTGGCTTTCAGTTTTGACCTTGCCATATTAGCCAGAGATGAAGATGGGACCTATTACAGGCTGCTCCACGATAAGGGTTCTAATAATTATCATTGGGGAGAAGCTCCATCTGTTCATCACATCCGGGAAAAAGCTGATGCCATTAAGTCCAAAAGGCATTGGGGTGAGGTTCGTGAAAGATATAAAGACAAGAAAAATATGTATCTTAAACGCCAGGATAAAAACCATCCATCATATATAGTTTATGTTGAAACAATAAACGAGATATATAGAAAATATTTTAACTGATTATTTTTTGAAACCGTCCTATGGGGCGGTTTTTTCGTGCTCTTTTTTAATCGGAGGGTGTATTTAAGTGATACCTTCTGCTATGAAATGGAGGTTTCTTAATGAAGACGACAACTGATATGCAGCTTGTAGCTGTTGTAAAATTGGTGCCATATGTGAATAACGCACGGACTCATTCGCCAGAACAAATCACGAAGTTGCGCTCATCCCTGCGGGAGTTTGGATTTGTGAACCCGGTCATCATCGACCGGGATTTCAATGTCATCGCGGGGCATGGCAGGATTGCAGCGGCAAAGGAGGAAGGGATTACAGAGGTTCCGTGTGTGTTTGTGGACTATCTGACGGAGGCGCAGAAGAAAGCCTACATCCTTGCGGACAACCGCATGGCCCTGGATGCCGGGTGGGATGAGGAACTGCTCCGTATTGAGATTGAATCCCTGCAGGGCGCGGATTTTGATGTATCTTTGACAGGCTTCGGTGAGGATGAGATTGCAGACCTCTTTGCCGGGGACGGTGAGAAAGATGTGAAAGATGATGATTTCGACCTCTCCGCGGCGCTGGAGAAAGCGGCGTTCGTGGAGCGGGGCGACATCTGGATGGTGGGCAGGCACAGGCTGATGTGCGGCGACGCCACCAGTGCGGAGGACATGGCGGCGCTCATGGATGGGAAAAAGGCAAACCTCATCGTGACGGATCCGCCGTATAACGTCGCATTCAAAAGCGGCAGCGGGCTTTCCATCCAGAATGACAGTATGGAGAACGGGGAGTTCTACACTTTTCTGTACAATTCCTTTCAGAACATGGCGGAGCATCTGGAGAAGGGCGGCGCGGCTTATGTGTTCCATGCGGACACGGAAGGGCTGAACTTCCGTAAGGCTTTCGTGGATGCAGGGTTCCACCTTGCCGGGGTGTGCATATGGGTGAAGAATTCCCTGGTGCTTGGACGCTCGGATTACCAGTGGCAGCATGAGCCTGTGCTGTATGGTTTTCTGAAGAACGGGAAACACCCGTGGTATTCCGACCGGAAGCAGACCACCATCTGGAACTATGACAAGCCCAAGCGGAATAAGAACCACCCGACCTCCAAGCCTCTTGACCTGCTCGGCTACCCGATCAGCAATTCCTCCCAGGAGAACGCCATCGTCCTGGACACTTTCGGAGGGAGTGGCTCCACGCTGATGGCCTGCGAACAGACGAACCGCATCTGTTTCATGTGCGAGCTGGATGAAAAGTACGCATCCGTCATCCTGCGGAGGTATGTGGAGGATACCGGGGATTCGGAAAACGTGTATGTGGTGCGCGGCGGGGAGAAAATCCCGTACTCCGCGCTGGTGAAGGAGGTTGAGACGGAATGAGTGCAGATGCTATATATATCCATAGCAGGGAGTCCGGCACTGGCGGCGGAGACACACCAAATCCGCAGTCTGCGGATACCTGCCTGACCCTCGGCAGCCTGTTTGACGGCTCCGGGGGATTTCCTTTGGGCGGGCTGCTTGCAGGCATCACCCCTCTATGGGCTTCGGAGATTGAGCCGTTCCCCATCCGTGTGACCACGAAGCGGCTGCCGGGTGTGAAGCACCTAGGGGATATCAACAGCATCCGCGGGGATGAAATAGAGCCAGTGGACATCATCACCTTCGGCTCGCCCTGCACGGATATGTCGGTGGCGGGCAAGCGGGCAGGGCTTGGCGGGCAGCAGTCCTGCCTGTTCTACCAGGCAATACGGATCGTAGAGGAAATGAGGTGTGCAACAGATGGAAAATATCCAAGGTTTATCGTGTGGGAGAACGTCCCCGGAGCCTTCTCATCCAATAAAGGGGAAGACTTCAAGGCAGTCCTCGAAGCGGTCTGCTCCGTCAAAGACGAAAGTATTTCTATACCTGGACCTCCAAAGGGGAAGTGGGCAAACGCAGGAACTGTCGTGGGGGATGGATTTTCCCTCGCGTGGCGGGTGCTTGACGCCCAATAATGTTTAGCTCAACATTATTGGGCTAATGTAAAGTGAAAAATAATGTAAAGTCACCTCCCTGAATGCCGCAAAACCAGC